>CAZGOR010000339.1:0-4697 GCA_964527875.1 uncultured Bacteroides sp.
GGTCCGAACCATTATGAGGGACATTTCGATGAAGAGAAACATTACAGCTATGTGAAGGAGGCTTTGAAAGAAACCGGTCTTCGTTACTTTGATGACATGCAGCTACATTACGGTTATCACAATACAGAAGAACTTAAAAAAGACAGAAGCTTTATCCGTGCTTTTGACCGGTTGAAAAAAGAAGGATTGGTCAAACATCTGTGCCTTTCACAGCATAGTTATGATGGTAGTTCCAGGGTGAAGAATGGACAGAGTGCTGCAGAAATACTTACAGCCGTGGTTGAAGATGGCCTGTATGAACATGCTCAGTTTATGTATTCCTATGGTGATGATCCTGAAATGGACAAATTTATGGTGTTTGCCCGGGAAAAGAATTTTGGTACCATTGCTATGAAAACTGCACGGGGAATCGGACGCATGAAACGGGATGAATCGTTTATGGACAAGCTGCCGGACGACACTTCCCCGCATAATGTTCTGGTGCGCTGGCTGACTACACAGACAAAGCTTGATGCGGCAGTTATACGGGTAAGGAATTTAGATGAATTTGTGGAAACTTATTCAGGTGCCGGAAAAGAATTACGGGCCCAGGACATACGGACACTGGAGATGATGACTGCCGAAGCTGACAAAACGGCATGCCGTTTATGTGGAAAATGCCAGTCCCGATGTCCTCAACAGATACCAATAACTGATATTCTGCGTTTCGAACGTTACGCTATGGACGATTACGACTGGAATAAGGCAAGCAAACTTTACGCAAGTCTCCCGACCAGGGGAGACAATTGCATCAATTGCAGAAGCTGTGTTGAGTATTGCCCGCTGAATCTGCAGATTCCCGAAAAACTTGCAAGAGCTCATATTCTGCTGAGTTAAGCTGTTGCTGTTCCGGGAATGGTGTAGTTTGTTAAGCCTGTGCGGTCAGTTACTTTTTTAATG
The DNA here is from genome assembly GCA_964527875.1 of uncultured Bacteroides sp. Classification (GTDB taxonomy): domain Bacteria; phylum Bacteroidota; class Bacteroidia; order Bacteroidales; family SM23-62; genus LJUQ01. Next base: position 940 of record CAZGOR010000339.1, read on the forward strand.
AAAAAACTGCCGGCAGGCATGTTAGTGCCTTTGTGGCTAAAATATTACTTTTCGGAGTGGACTCAATATTGATTATAATAGCCTGCCATCACTTCTTTCACTTTTTTCAAATATTCGAATCCATACTTTCTGTCAGGTAATAAATAACCTCCTTCAATCCATTCATTCCATGAAAAAATTGTAATTATTTTTTCTTGTTCAGGATGTTCGTCGCAATAATCTTTTGCTTCCTGAAGAAATGCCGCAAAACTTTCCGGTGACTTATTGTAACGTACAATATCCTTTTCTCCTTTATGCGGAAATCTCGGGGTATCATCCCAACCAATTGAAACATTTGGGAAAAATGGTATTGAAAGAAGAGTATCCCATTGGTTTCTGATATCAATGGCTCTGGTTGCCCATTTGATATAATCCTGCTCCTTCATCCATCCCCAGTTATATTGGGTTAAACTATTAATTTGCAGTGTTTCCAATGTTTCCAGAATGCTCTGATGGGGCAGGCCATATATGATTAACTGAAGATGAAGACCCGGGAAGCCGGCCTGTTTTGTCATTTCCCTGAAATAATCCAGTGCTTCTCTGGTTTGTTCCAAACCACCAAATCCCTCCAGTAAATTATGAATACTGAATATGGAAAAGACCGGCATCCTGTCAATTTTAAAATAGTTGGGTTGATTAAAATAATGACTGATTACCCTTTCAACAATTATTTTAAAGTTTTCCGGATCAACGGCTCCGTCCCAGAGTAATGTGTCAATGTCCCGATACTTGTGAACATTCCAGTAGTTTTGTTTCACATCATGGTTTGCCCACATCAGGAAAAAATTTATTTTCTCCCGGTTACGTGCTTTCAGGAATCCGTTATTCAGTGTACTCTCAAGAAACGGACCTTCATCGAACCAGTACCAGTCGAAAATAAATGTGTTTATCCCGTGATCGGTTGCTGCATCAATCCATTTTTCCATTACTACGGGGTCATCATCCATTTCATAACCCCATAAAGGTACTTTTGGCTGATAATGTCCCTCAAACCTGGCAGTTCCTTTTTTTATAATTTCCCATTCGCCTATTTTTTCAGGCCAGAGCATATCACCAAAACGTTCATCATGATGGCATGATGGCCAGATATATGCTGCCACATTATATTCTTGTTTTTCTTTAAGACTTTTTTCAGTATTGGTACAGGAAAATTGTAATAAACAAATAAAAATGAGAAAAAGTGAAGAAAGGTTTAATCGATAGATTAATATGTTTTGAATATGATCTATGTATATGGAATCATCTTTCATTATTCAAAAATTACTTTCAGGTCTTTTTGAATAGATTTTTTGATTGTATTATTTGTTATGGCTCCCTCAGTAACCAAGTCAACTTTAACATTTAGTTTCTCTGACAATTCATTTTCAAGTTTTATCAATTGCAGTAAGGTAATACCATTCTTAAATTTAACAAGTATATCAAGGTCACTATCCGGTGTATTTTCTTCCCTGGCAAATGACCCGAATATTCCTATCCGTTCCGGATAGAACTCCTGAAGAGTCGAGATAATAATATTATTCATATTCTGAGTCATTTATCTGCTTTTTACAAATATACAAATTTCTAATACGTATAGTTTTTTGTTATGTGTGCTAACCGTTAGGTTTAAATGTGTTTTAGTGCATTTTCTATTTTGTTGGCATTCGTTTCTATTGTTTTTTCAATATGTAATACCCACTAATATTATCCATCCTGCATTCATCACTTGTAAATTTTAAAATATTATTTCCATCCATCCATGTACGATTCCCCACATAAGTTCTTAATGTATCAGCATCATCTTCCCCTTCAGTTGATATGACAATTGAGTTTGACAAAGCAGATACATTTATAGACAGACTTCTTCCTCTTACTTGACCCGTGTACTTACCTGTTAGTGATGCAAGATCGAGATTTATTTCAGATGTTTCATATTCATGCTTTTCTAAAATCTTCCAGGTGAGTTCATTTGCGAAAAAGTCTGCTCCTTTCGGGCCAGTTGTATTAACCAGACAGATGATATATAGATCATCTTCCGGAAAGTATCTGGTTTCTGATAGAAAACCATTTATTCCTCCTCCATGGCCTATTTGTTGATTTCCAAAATTTGAATAGTTAACCAGACCCATGGCATATCTCAGTTTAGATCCATCTTTGAGCACATCGGGTGTAGTCATAAGTATATAAGATTGCTTGTTTAGTATTTTGCCTCCATGCAGAGCGCTCATCCAAATTAGTAAATCATCAGTGGTACTGCACAATGAACCTGCCGCATATGGCCAGGTGTGGTCCAAATATGGCTTTTGCTGAAGTCCATCCTCACTAAAATTATAACCGTAAACTTTATTGTGTATGACATCTGAAGTTGAGCAGTAATAAGTATTGTTCATTCCAAGTGGATTGAAAAACTGTTCAGCCAGGAATTCTTCATAACTCATTCCTGTTGTTTTTTCAATAATGAGGCCAAGGAAGTAGTAAGCGGAATTATTATAAATCATCGCTTCCCCGGGTTCGAATAAAAAATCTTTTTGTTCAACTAACCTGACAAGGGAGTCTCTCTCATATTTATGCAGAGATAGATTCCAGAATTCTGGAATTTCAGTGTAGCTGGCAATTCCTGATGTGTGATTTAAAAGATGGCTAATCGTGATAGCTCTCCCTTTGGTATCAAACTCGATATATTTAGTAAAATCATCATCCAATGAAAGTTTACCAGCCTCTTGCAGTTTAAGAATAGCTGCAGCTGTGAATTGTTTGGTGACAGAACCGATTTCAAATGAGCCGTTTTCGGGCATTGGAGCAGATAATTCCAGACTTGCATATCCGTAAGATTTGTCGAGTAACTTTTCCCCGCTTTTGAAAACTAATACTGAAGCTCCTGCAACAAAGGAACTATCAACGCTTGTTTGAAATAATGAGTCTGCAAATTCAACTAACCGGTCATTATTGGATGTTATATTGACGTCTGAGCAGCTACTTATTTAAGTGCCGGTAATAATTAATATTGAATAAATTCTTTTCATAATGTTGATTTAATGTAAATGAATGTCAACGGTTGCCGGCATGGGCCGTAACCTCCCATGGGCGGACACAGGTTGGCGTGACTTTTGCCCGGTTTGGTTAATATTGTTTAGCTTAAATAAAGATACTAATTCCTATGATAAAAAGAAACTTAATTTTTTGAATTGCTAAAGATGTGACAACCTGTCCCCACGAATACTCGGGAGATTCTGAAAAAAGCAAGCGGGAGGCTATGGCTTATGCCTTCCGGTACGCAGGTATACCGGTATATTAGGCATAGATTATCCTTTTATTTCTTCTTTAAATTCATCAATTAATTGTTTTAAGGTATATCCATATTTTCTTTTTAAATCTATTTCAATTGTATTTTTAGAATAAATATCCTTAAAATTATCCAAACCAATTTTGTCAATCATAAATTTAACAAACACTCCAGAAATAGGATATGATTGCGGATTGCCAAAGAAAACATTTGGATTACCATTGGTTAAGTTTATTGTCAATAAATCCAAATGTTTTGATGTTGTATCTTTATCGAGTTTATATTTATTTTCATCAAAGAGATATTCTGTGTATTGTCTAAATCCTTCTATGAAAAAGTTGTTGGAATTATTGCCTATTTTCTGCAAAATAAAATTATGAGCGGCTTCATGTTTTAAAATTCCTAAATCGTAATTACAAGTATGAATAACGTTATTAACATTCAAACCATACATTTG
>CAZGOR010000340.1:0-4694 GCA_964527875.1 uncultured Bacteroides sp.
TTGAGTATTTAATATTTCATATGCATTTTTAAGTGGTTCTATAACCCTGTCAATATTATAAACAAATCCATTCTCTGCAAATATTTCATCTCCAATAATCCGTCCCCTGGCAAAATAAATGTCATTGATATTTTCTATGGGTCTGCCAAAGTAATACTCATAATCATTCACATTTAAATCATATATGTCAAAAAGTTCTTTATAAAAAATGGGTACATATTTTCGTGAATCAGTAGCTACCCTTCTGTGCCAATTGGTTTCCAGGGTATCCACTATAATAAACATGTGTTCTCTTTCTTCGTCTGATTGAATGCCAAAATTCCGATCTTTTTCAAGTAAAAGAGTCTCCCTTTTAAAACCCCTGGGTTCATCATTGTATATGTCCAAAGTATCTATCCAGCCATAAATATCCAATGACCTGAGCTGGATCTTGCTCCAGGGATTTTGCACAATATGATACTTTACCATTTTTAATAACTCCGGGATTGGAATATCCTCAACCGTATTATAATCCGGATGGTTTTGAAAATAAAGCGAAAAAGCTTCATTGTTGGGAGCAAATACGGTATAACTGCCTGATCTGTTTATAATCGTATCATACCCGGTTAATTCAAGACATTGTGCAAAAGTTGAAAGATCCGGTTGTTCCTTTACTTGTGTATAAACTTTTCCGGCAAGCCATTCCGGACGTTTGTACTTCTCTTTCTCAAATTCCTCCGTGCAACTCAGAAAGAATGTACACATCGTCACCAGTAATAGCAATATCAGTTGTTTTGTTCTTGTCATTTTGTTTCGTTTCTCACATACTAAAAGATAGAGATGATAAATGGAATTCTGATTGCAAGGTGAATAAAATTTCTTTAGGTTTCAGCACTCAAATTTAATAAAAGATAATTAAACAATAACTGAATATCTTTCAATATCCACACTCATCGTGAACGAGATAGTTTGGATAGTAACCTGAGGTTGTTGAATGTGTCCGCCTGCCTGCCGGCAGGCAGGGTTAGCAACCGGACTTTTCTGTTATCAACCAACGCTATTGGAATGTGTCCGGTTGGCAACCGGATTAACTTTTTTTTATTAACAGTATACGATATTTTCCATGTTTCGGGATAAATGATAGAGTAGTAACTAAAATCATTCAATATCAATATGAAAACAACTAATGTTTATCGGAGGAAACTACCCCATATTCAACCTCTAAATGGGGATTTTTTCGTGACTTTCAGGTTAAAAATGCGATTGCCCGATCATATTGTTGATAAGCTTGAAAAGATGTATCATAAAAACAGCAAAAATCAAAATTATACAGGTTGGGGTGCATACAGTGATTATTTCAGAGCTTATGACAATTTCCTGGATTTTACCAAAACCGGCCCAAAGTATTTGTCCGATAAAAGAATAGCAAATGTAGTGATGGAATCACTTCATTCCAGGGATGGGAAAGAATATGAGCTGGTATGTTACACGATCATGTCAAATCATGTACATATGGTTTTGTTAAATACCGGGAAATATCTCTATAAGATTATGCATTCATTAAAAAGATATACAGGATACAGAGCCAATAGAATTTTAAACCGTGAAGGTTCATTCTGGCAACGGGAATACACTGACCGGTTAATCCGGGATGAAGAAGATCTGTTATATCACATTGATTATACATTGAATAATCCTGTAAAAGCAAACCTGGTAAAACACTGGAAGGAATGGCCCCATTCATACCTGAGTGAAAAGTATGAAGTTGGTCCGATTGCCAATCGGACACATTCAATACCGTGTGAGAATGGAAGTTCCCCTGGTTGTTAACCGGCAGTTGCTTTTACCAGGAGTGGAAATAGAAAAGTCCGATTGTTAATTGGACATGAAGGTAAGAAATTCACGGCAGAAAAGTAAGCCTGTCCCGATGCAGACCGGGAATTGTCAACCGGATACATTCAACCACCCCGGGCAGAATAGTGAAGTCCGTTCGCCGGGAACTCGAGGAGTTGGTGTATTTATCTCCGTATTAATCTCCCATGTTGCCGGGAAATAATGAAAAGTCTTATAATACCAAGCCATATTTTTTATATATAATATTCTTTTTAAAATCACAGTTTTTGAAAAGCCGAATTTTTTTTATATATTTAGGTGTCTTTAAAATTTCAAAATCCTAATTATTAACCAAAACTATCCACTATGAAATTAAAATTTCTACTTTTTTCTCTACTCTTTTCTTGTGGTATTCTGAGTGCCCAGGATACCATTAAGACGCTGATAATCACCGAAGCGCGGATGGATCGTAGTGACAAGAACTATATTGAAATTACCAATATGGGGACTGAAACTGTCAATCTATCCGAATTTGAATTCGGTGTGGTTAGGCCATGGGCGGATCCGTGGGATCGGGAAGATGATAGTCGCTGGATGATGTTACCAGACTATGACCTGGCACCCGGTGAATGTTATGTTATTGCAACGATCTTCGACTGGCAGGAAGAACAATATGCTGAAGAGGTGGCAAAATTCGGATATTCACCACACTATGTCGAAAGGGTAACATATCCGGAATTTTATGAACTGGCGGATCTGCAGATTCATGCAGCTGAGTCTCCTACAAGTGATCCAACCGACAGTATTACAGAACCCCATGACTACCTTATGACGGATGTCTGGAACGGGAGAGAATGCTGGTACCTCAGGCATTTTGTCTCCGCAACAGATTCAGTCGTTATTGACCAGGTAGGTGGAGTCTTTGATGTTGATGGACGTAATTCAACAGCAGGAGCATATGATGTGGCCGGTGTTACAGGTGCTACCGCCAATTGTGTGCTGGTTCGTAAATATACGGTAAAAGAAGGAAACACCAACTTCGCTGATGGCAGAGGAGCTGCCGACATTGCTGAATCGGAATGGATACCCATTCCATTTTTAATGCAAGGTGAATATACAATCCAGAGGAAATTATTCTGGACCGTTGGTAATCATGGTGATTACAACCTTGATAATACCACACTTACTTCCTCAACGGTCACCGTCAACTGGAATGATTCAACCATGACGGTTCCATGGGGTGTCAGAAACAATGATTCACTCATGCTTCAGTTTGACTATTATCCCGGATTTGCATGGCATTACGACTTCGCTCCATCGCATGAAGACTCTGCCTATGTATCCTGTCGTACAGGTGATACACTTACTGTTTATGCCTGTGGTAATGACATGGATAAAATAAAATTCGGAATAACAGTAGAAGCACCTCCCGTGGATGCCAACATCGTTATACCAAAATATCAGATGACTGATGATGGTGATTATGTCGGTGCAGGAGTTCCCTGGGAAGTTAGTGATGGCGTACCCGGAATGGATACCATCAGTGAAGTGCCGTTTGCCACTCGTACGGACACCCTGTTAAAATACCTGGAAAAAGCGCCAAATGCCTCCTGGGATTTTGGCTGGGTAGATGGTGTTGAAAGAGCGGACCTTAAAGATGGTGATACACTCATAGTCACTGCTGAAGATGGAACATCAGTTAAGAATTATCATATTAAGGTTCAGAAATACAGAAAAAGCACGAACGCCTATCTGGCTGCGATCTCATGGCCCGATATTCCTGAAGATTACAGGGGATTATACGGATGGCTGGGTGATACCATACCCAATTTCAACAGATCAACCTATAATTATAAGGTTCAGGTTCCCTATGTCACTATCGGTATTCCGGCTTTAGTGGCAAAAAATGAAAACCATAACGCTACTGTTGAAGTTGACAGGGCTGTGAATCTGTATGGAACGGTTCAGGACAAAACTTTCACATTTACTTCAACTGCTGAAGATGATACTTCGGTATTAGTCTACAAAGTGCAGCTTGAAAAAGAAAAAGACCCGACAAAAATCCAACCCTGGTCAGGGGAACCATTTATGTCGGAAGTTATTTTCTGGGAGCAATGGAGTAACGGATTTGTTGAAATATGCAATCCCGGCAATCGGCCGATGGACCTCAGCAATTATCTCTTCTACGGTGGATATGCAAGTACTCCTGCAGAGGCAATTGCAGAACTTTCAAATGCAACCGGAGATGATTGGTATAACAGGTTTAATAAATATATACCGGGTTACAAATGGGCAGCGGATTCCACATACTGGAAAATTGCACCTGCAATAGCAGTACAGGACCTTAATGTAAACCCAATCGTTCAGCCGGGTGATGTGTTTGTAATGGGTAGCATCCATACAACAGGACAAAGCGGTGGTTATTATGGTGCAGGTAACTGGCCTGCTGAAAACCAATGTGATATCATTTTCTATAATTCATCTGCTGACAGGCCCAACGTATGGAATGAAGCTGTGGGCGGAATTTGTTGCCGCAAATGGGAAGATGCAAACTATTTCTTGTTTAAAATCCTGAATGATTCAATCAAGGCAGGTCTGAAACCCGCTACTGATCCCAATGATTTTGAATGGATTGAAACTTTCGGAATGGCTGAAGAAGCTAATTGGGCACCTTGTGGAACTGAAATTCCTATGATCACCAGCTGTGTCAGAAAACCAGAGTTCTTTGAGCCCGATTCCAGCTTTGAAGGATCATTCGGTAACACCCCTGACAGCTGTGAATGGTTATTGTTTGACCGGGCTTATTTTGATGCCCGCAACGTGGGCTGGCCCCTTGATATTCTTGCAGTAGCCCAGGATCTTGGCAGTCACTTTATGAATGA
>CAZGOR010000341.1:0-4694 GCA_964527875.1 uncultured Bacteroides sp.
TGGCAAAGTTTTCTGGGGTGCTGAAACGATGGTTATCATTGAATTCTCCTCTTCCGGAAAATTTGTTTCCTGTCTGAGAACAAGCCCTTTTTCCTCCCAATTAAGCTCGGAAGCAATGAACAGATTGATCCATAATGAATGATCATCATGAAAATAGATAGCGTTGCCATATTTGGCGTGGTTCTCCATTCCTGTACCGGTACAGCACCAGAACGAATTTTCGGGTGAATTAAAGATTTTATAATGTCCCGGTTCAAGAGATGCAAAATAAAGCATCATTCCCGTTTCATGGTCCTGGGATGCGAGTATATGATTGTATAGTGCTCTTTCATAATAATCTGCATATTTCATATCGCCGGTTAACAAAAAAAGATGACGGGTTAGCTTAAGCATATTATAGGTATTGCATGTTTCACTTGAAACATCTGAAAGGCGGTTTGACAGACTGTCAGGTGGGCCAAAATGTTCACCATTACTGTTCCCGCCATGAACGTAAGTATGATGATTAACTACAATATCCCAAAAATTTGAAGCTATTTCCCGGTACTTTTCATTCCCGGTAAGTTCATATATTCTGGCAGCACCGATAACTTTGGGAATCTGGGTATTGGCGTGTAAGCCTTTCAGCCGGTCTTCACCCCGTTCCAGTGGATTGAATACCTTATCATGATCGAACCTGATTGCCAGGTTAAGATAATCTTCATTACCTGTTATCTCGTACAGTTCTGCAAGAGCGTCATTCATCCCGCCAAATTCACAATCCAGCATTCGTTTGAAGAGCGTATCAGATAAACGGTCAGATATTTCCACAGCCCAGTCGGCAAGCCCCGAAACCACATCAATAGCTGCAGAATTACCACAATATTTATATGCATCAATCAATCCCGCGAATACTTTATGTATATTATACCATGGTGACCATATGCCGCCAAACCTGAAACCTCTCACTGCTCCTTCAGGATCGAAAGCACTTTTTTCAAAGAAATCCGGAGGAATACCACCGATATAACCCGATCCTCCCGCCTTTTGAATATCAGATAATTCATCTACAATATAATTAACACGTCTTTTGAATTCCTGTTCACCTGTTGCTGCAAACATCATTGAACAGGCAGAGAGATAATGTCCAAGTGTATGCCCGTTGAGACCTTCCTGCTCCCACCCCCCGTAAGGTTCGGCAGTTGTTTTAAGTCCTGCTATCTTCCGGTAATCAACCATTAATCTGTCCATGTCGAGTGACAACAAATACTGCCTGTCAAGTTCCATTGCATCATAAAATGGCCCTTCTAAAAGCTTAACCTGATCAAGCCTGAATGGACTGAGACGATAATCTACAACATCATTTTTATTTTGTTTTTGATTACATGAAAAGGTAATAATCAATATACAACTCAATAAGAATAATATTAACTTTTTCATAATACGTATTGTTTCTGTTTTCAGTTTTTTATTATATCCAAAGAACCATTCACCCCGGTTAACAACCGGGTTTACTTGTCACATCCAGCGTAGACTCAGTTGCAGGTTGACAACCTGCAAAACTTAATTTTCTCTGAATCTAACCAATACACATGCTCTCCAAGAGATATTCATCCCAATGCGGCAATTGTGACCCTGCAGCCCTGTAATCCTAGGGCCTTTACTAACTTCAATCTTCTATTCCTAACACTAAATCCACACTAACCCTTTACCTTGCAACCTGTATGTAACTTTTAACTTTTTTCCGTCAGCTAAAGCTGACGGCAATTGATATTTTTCTATGCACCATGCAATCCTGAGACCTTGCGACCCTGCAACTCCCTATCCTGCAACCTTGCAACTCTTTGACAATTGCAGCCATTGCGACAATTGAGACTATTGCTATCTCTCATCATTCAAACCAAAAAACAACAAACAATCCAAAACCAACTCATCTACTCTATTCCTAACTCTTTTTGTATCTGTTCAAGTGATTTTCCTTTGGTCTCAGGGATGAATATCCAGACAAAAATCAATTGCAGTACCATCATTGCACTAAAAAACATAAATGAATTTCCACCGCCGACAACTTTTGCCAGGATCGGGAAATTCAGTGAGACAATTGCAGCCATTGCCCAATGCGTAAAGCTTCCGAGGGATTGCCCGCGTGCTCTGACTTTATTAGGGAAGATCTCCGAGATAAAAACCCAGATGACGGCACCCTGGGAAAATGCAAAAAAGGCAATATATCCAAGGAGGTAAATCAGCACTGCTAATCCACCGAAATTCTCAATATAATATGATCTTGCCACCATTCCCAGGAAAAAAGACATGCCTACTGATCCTATCAGGAGCAATGTTTTTCTGCCATATCTGTCAATGACTGCCATGGCAACAATAGTAAAGACCATATTTGTAAAGCCTACCGCCACCGACTGAAGAAGTGCAGTATTTCTAGATACTTCAGCCATCTCAAATATTCTGGGTGCATAGTACAGTACCGCGTTGATCCCGGTCAGCTGATTGAACACTGCAACCATCACAGCAGCTAAAATCGGTATCCTGTATTTCCTGCTGAAGAATTTTTCTTTGATTCCGTTGAGCTCAACCTTTAAAGATACCAGGATATCATTTATCTCTGCTTTTACATCAGGGGCACCACATTTTTCAAGGATCTTTTCTGCTTCCGGGATTCTGTTTTGCCTGACCAGCCACCTTGGGCTGTTGGGTACAAAGAAAAGCAAAATGAAAAAGATGAAAGAGGGTATAGCCATTATACCAAGCATCCAACGCCAGGAATAGTTTTCAATATAGGTATCAATCAGGTAATTCGACAGGAATGCGATCATGATACCCGTAACAATATTAAATTGAAAAACTGCCACAAGCCTGCCACGAAGATGAGCCGGAGATATTTCAGCAATATACATCGGGGCCATCACTGATGAACCGCCCACCGCAAGACCTCCAAGAAACCTGTAAATCAGAAGGGCATACCAGGTCTGGGAGAGCGCACTTCCAAGAGCTGAAACGGTATAAAAAACAGCCAGTGCGATCAATACTTTTTTCCTTCCGAAATGGTCACCGGGCCGACCAATTGTGATGGCTCCAATGGCTGTTCCGATCAGGGCAATGGCGACTGTGAATCCATGCCAGAAACGGGTCAGTTCAAAAATCCTTTCCAATGACCCTTCCACTCCTGAAATAACAGCAGTATCAAATCCAAATAAAAAACCACCAAGAGCGGCGATGATTGTGTTTGAGATTACATAAGATTTGCCTTTCATCACTGAAATTGTTATATGTCTGTAAAAGGTTATATCATGAAGTCAATGTCTCAAATTGCTACAATTGTCTCAATGTCGCAGTGGTCGCAATTGTCTTACCCATATCAATTGTATCAATGGCTCAATTGTATTAAAATAGTTTTAATAACACCTAAAATACCAACGAATTATCTACTGAATTATCCATTTAATGAACAATTGAAACACTACCGAAGCACTAAAATTAATTGCTAAATTGTTAATAAAAAGTGATTTAGCAGAGCAACAATTTAACAATTTTAACAATTTAACAGTTAATTACTAATGATAACTAAATATTTTAAATGCCCCAATTGTATTAATTTGTGATTTTAACATGATATGTTCCTTCCGTGACATAGTTATTCCTGAGCCGGGTTTTAGTCTTGGCAACGATATCAATATCTGCCTCCATAATCCTTCCTTTCTCCACAAAGAATGTGATCTCCCCGTTTCCGTTCAGAGTCGGCACCGATGCCATCATTGTATCAGCTGTACTGCTGATGATCCTCTGTTGAAACAAAACTTCTTCCGAGTTATTTGAAAGGTGAATTTTCATCACAAAACGGTTCGGGGAGGCCGTCCTTACAGGTTTTTCAAAAACTATCTCAGGATAATCCGTAACCAGATTCCCTTTTTCAGTATATTCTTTCATTCCCGGTTGTTGCTCACCATAACTGTAAGGAATCTCTGCCATCAATCTGCCAGACTGATAGTATTTTTTCTGAATACCACGTCGTTCACCATTGATATATTGTGTAACCTGGTAAGGTTTGCCATTCTCATAATACCATACGGATTCACCATGCTGTTTCCCCTCTTTATAATTCACAACAGAATGGAGCTTCCCATCTTCATAATAATTTTTCGTTGGTCCATGCTTAACGCCATTCTTTACACTAATCTCGGAAACCAACTTCCCGGTCTGGCTGTATCTCTTCTGAATGGTGATCTTGTCTTTCCCCCTTTTACCAGTAAAATTACACCCGTCGGACATGATTGCAACAGCGATAATAGTAATAAAAAGAATGTTTCTTGTCATGATTTTGTTTATTGATCACGCCATGCGTTATTCTTATGATTTTTAAAAGTTTTAAGTTAAAAAGATATCTTGAATGTGCAAAAAATGATTTTCGGTTTGGGAAGAAGGCTGAGGCTGAGGGAGTGTGAAGTTCAGGGTGTGAGTATATTAATTTTTCTCGACTCACGACTCACGACTCACGGTTTAGGAAGAAGGCTTAGGCTCAGGGAATGCAGCATTTGAGATGTGAGTGTGATGTTTGTCAGTTGTGTTTGAATAGAGGCTGGGGATGTTGATTTAATTTATTTAACTTGCATTTAACTATTACTTTCCGGGACAAAAATAAATAATGTCTATCTTCGGCGCCAAAATTGCAGGTCATTCCCTAAAAAATAAATTTTTAATTAAAA
>CAZGOR010000342.1:0-4686 GCA_964527875.1 uncultured Bacteroides sp.
AAAATTGTTTAAAGAGCAAGAGAAGAACTTGCCTGAAAAGATTAAGAAAGATTTTTTTGGTTCACATCTCCTGATGATCCAATTATATTCCACCGAAAAGAATTGCTCCATAAAAAACCTCCCTTTTCGATTTTAAAAGATTCAAAGACAGAAGAACGCTTCAACTTAGTCTTATTGAATAAACTAAAAAACTGGAATTATAAGGTAATATCAGTAATAATTGATAAAAAGGAGCATGATGAGCGATATTCTACTTGGAAGTATGATCCTTATCATTATTGCCAGGAAATATTGATTGAAAGGTTTAGACTATTTCTAAACATAAATAAAGCAAAAGGTGACCTAATGTTTGAATCAAGAGGTGGTAAAGAAGACTTACGTTTAAAGAAATCTTTTCGTAATATTATTGAAAATGGCACCCATAATTTAAGTGCCGAAGACTTACAACTTCACTATACTTCGAAAGAAGTTAAGGTCAAACCAAAAACAGCTAATATTTCTGGGCTTCAAGTTGCTGATCTAATCGCTCATCCTTCGCGAAGATGGTTTTTAAAAAATGTCTTTAGAAAAGATAACGGAAAAATCACATTTGGATATAAAATAATTGACATCCTTGTTAAGGATAAATTCTTCAGATATAAGGGTGAAATCTATGGATATGGTACAAAAAAATTGCCATAAAAAAAACCCGTTTCCGGGGCAAGGGCCTATACAACCCTCCACCTCCACGATTGTGGATTAATACAAAGATAATGAATAAAACTCAATAAGGCAACAGAAATATTAATTTTATTAACAAAACATAGTTGAAAAATGGCACGTGCTATAACATGCCGGTACCCGCCATGTCCTCCCGCCCGTAAGGATAGGTTGTCACGCCTTTTGCAAGTCAAATAATAAAGCTGCTAAATACTACCCAATATTGATTTTTAAAGAGAAAATTCATAAATTTAACTATGAAAGGCAAAAGCTGCGCCAACCTGGCCATTCCTTAGAGGGAGGCCACAGCGGATACCGGCAAACGTTAGGCGGCATACAATGAAAACTTAACAAAGCATATTTGAATTAATTGTACATTTGTAATAAAAAAATGAGATTAGATGCTATAAAATTAGAACTCATTGAGTGGTTAGCTAAACTTGAGGATAACGAAACCATCAATTACTTAAAGATTGTGAAAGATTCAAAAACTAGTAAAAATGATTGGTGGGATGATTTAACCGAAGAACAAAAGCAAGGTATCCAAAAAGGATTAAAGGATATTGAGGAAGGTCGCGTAGTTTCACACGAAGAAGTCAAGAGAAAATATGGATTATAAGATCTTTTGGTCAGAGGAAGCATTATCAAATCTTGAAGAAATTCTTGATTATCTAAATGAACGATGGACACAAAAAGAAATCGATAGATTTAAAAACAAGCTAAACAAACAATTAGAGATAATATCCAGATTCCCAACAATTTTCCCGGTATCAAATTATCATCCAAATCTTCGAAAAGCAGTTCTAAGTGAGCAAACTACAATATTTTATAAGATTCAAGATAATATTATTTATTTGGCGTATTTATTTGACAATAGAAAAGATATTAGAAAGATTAAATGATTATACGCCGCCTAACATGCCGGTATACCTGCCTGCCGGCAGGCGCCATAGCCTCCCGTCTTTCTCTCCTTCTCAGTTGGATTGGTTCGTGGCGATTTCCCGGATCTCGTTCATCTCTTCCTCACTGAGCTGTTCAAAGGCGCTTGCGACTCGGACATTCTCCTCGAGATGCGAAATATCCGTAATGCCCACGACTGCAGTCGATATCGGGTAGCTCAGGACGTAAGGCAGCAGTTTCTCGATGTTAAGGCCCCGTTCGATGAGAGCACCGCGGGCGACCACTTTCATGGCGATCACACCGACCTCTTTTTCCCGGGCAATGCGGAAGAACCGATCCAAATCTTCGGGGTCGTCCATGACTTCCCGGGCGGCATTGAGAGTAATCAGTGCACAGTCGTATGGATAGTCGTTCAGGGCATCGGCAAGTACCCGGGAAGAATGTCCCGTCACACCGATATAGCGGATCACACCTTCCTCGCGGAGCCGTTCGAAGGCCTGACGGGCGCCGTGCTTCTGCTGAAGTTGTTCGAGCTGTCCTAATCTGCCGAGAAAATGGTGCTGATAAAGGTCTATGTGATCGGTTTGCAGACGCCGCAAACTCTGTTCGACCAGTGCCATAGTGCCGTCGTACGTATAATTGTGACTCTTTGAAGCCAAAAAGACTTCGTCTCGCCGCTCCCGCATCACAGTGCCGATGTTCAGTTCACTGGCACCGTTCCCGTACAAGGCAGAGGTGTCGATGTAGTTGATGCCCAGATCAATTGCCCGGTTGACGATTTCTACCGCCTCTTCGTGGCGGTCGTGCATCGAGGTAGTGTACAATCCGCCAAGGCCGTAGATGGTTACCTGATGCCCGGTTTTACCAAGAGGTCTTTTGGGTATGGGCTTGTCGGATAGTTTGGTAGCCCCGGCCAAGGTCTTGGCAATGATATTACCCGAGGCGGTCAGACACAATCCTGTTGAGGCTGCCAGGCTGCCTTTCAGAAAGGTTCTGCGATCACATTCTTTATTCATAGTAACCTCCTAAATACTTTTTATATGATATTTCCCATATCAATACTCTAAAAGAGATTAATGGGATTTTGTTAAATGATAATCTAAATTAATTCATTATTATTATTAATCAAAAAATAAATCCTCCATCATATTTATATATCATCCTGATCTGACTACCAAATAAATCAATGAATAATTAAGTATATAATTACGGTACATCACATGTAATACAAAATATAAGGCAGAAATTGATAAATTTGAACGACATAACTTTTAATAAACACTGTGTTAATAAGTAAAATCTCAAATATGAAACTACTTGTAAGTATCATTTTGACATCATTGCTAGGTTTTGCCATTTATGGTCAGGATTCAATGTTATGTGTGGGGCATCATTGGACAGAAGATGAAGCAAACATAATGATGAAAAAGTTTGCGTCCGAATGGGAGGATCTGGAATCCTGGGAAGAAAGGGCCAAAAGAATTAAACAAGGCATCATTGAGGGAATGCAACTTGATAAAATGCCTGAGATTTCAGGAAGTTTTAATGCAATAATAAGGAACCAGAAGGTAATGGATGGTTATATTGTTGAAAACATAGCCATTGAAAGTTTTCCTGGTTTTTATATTACGGGCAACCTGTACCGGCCAACAGAAAAGAAAGAAAAGTATGCAGCCATACTTTGTCCACATGGACACCTGAAAAACAAACGCTTTACACACTATGTACAGTTGCGGAGTGCCGTTTTTGCCAGGATGGGGGCAATCGTTTTTGCTTACGATATGGTTGGCTATGGAGAATGTACCCAGGTTAACCATGAAATACCCATAGCTTTATTACTTCAAACCTGGAATAGCAGACGGGTACTTGAATATTTGATGTCAAGACCTGATGTTAACCCGGAACTTATTGGCATGACAGGTGCTTCCGGTGGCGGCACACAAACATTTATGCTGACTGCCATTGACGACAGGATAAAAGTAGCTGCACCGGTCGTTCAGGTATCCGCTCACTTTTTTGGCGGATGTATTTGCGAGAGCGGAATGCCCATACATAAAAGCAATGAACACCAGACAAACAACGTGGAAATAGCTGCACTTTGTGCTCCCAGACCTTTACTGTTAATCTCGAACGGTGCTGACTGGACCAGAAATACGCCCCGGATTGAATACCCATACATTCAAAAAGTATATGCGCTTTATAATGCAGAACATAAAGTTGAGAATGTTCACCTGCCGACTGAAAAACATGATTACGGTTACTCAAAAAGAACAGCAGCTTATAATTTCTTTGCCCATCACCTTAAGTTGAATCTCAATAATATACCTTATGATGATGGTTATAAAGAAGATTTTGTAACCATTTTACCACTGGATGAATTAAAAGTATTTACTGAAAACAATCCAAGGCCTGATCACTTATTACAGGGAGATGAAGCAGTCATGAAATATCTTCATATAGAATTGAATGAATAACATTTGCCAACAAGCATTCATACACAATCTGCCTGAGGCAGACTGCGCATACCGCTTACCATTAGGCAAAAATTATCCATTGTAATATATTATATAGCTAATCGTCATTAAAATAAATAACAATTTAAACTTTTATAAAATGAGAAAAAATAGATTAGCCTTTTTTATGGTTTTAATAATTATTACCAATGCATTACAATGTAAAATTTCTTTTAGTCAGAATTTGAAATTTGTGAGAACTGATGAGACTTTTCAATTAGTTCAAAAATTTGCAAATGCTGATACAATTATTATTGTTATACCAGATATACCTGTTATTGATTCATCTGATAAAAAGTTGATTGACGAATGGAATTTGTGGGGCAACAAAGCTATTTACAAGAATGAATCGGAATTAAAAAAAGAAGATCTTCAAAGGCACCTTCATTTTTTAGGACCAATAAACCAATTTAAAACAACAGAACTTAAACAAATTCCAATAAAAATAGATAAACAAGGCTTTTCCTTTCATGATAAATCGTTTAGCCAAATAAATGATGCCTTTTGCTATATCAGTGATGATGCTACAAGATTTTACACACTGGGTAATTCGTACCATTCAACCGATCAATTA
>CAZGOR010000343.1:0-4684 GCA_964527875.1 uncultured Bacteroides sp.
TATTGGTGTATTGGTGTATTGGTGTATTGGTGTATTGGTGTATTGGTGTATTGGTATATTTTCTTTAAAAAAAAATCACAATTTTTTACGATAAACATAAAATATTGGGATTAATGATTAAAACATACAAACATTACAATTTAAAAATTAATCCCATGAAACAATTATTACTTGAAGAGCTGGAAGTTTATAAGCTTTCTATGGAAATTGCCGATGAAATATGGAATGATGTAATTAAATGGAACCATTTCTCGAAATATACTTTAGGTGAACAGCTCACTGAAGCTGCTGATTCTATATCCTTTAATATTTCTGAAGGTTATGGGAGATTCAGTTTCAGGGAAAATATTCATTTTTGTTACATATCAAGAGGATCCTTATATGAGACAAAAACAGGTATTAGAAAAGCCCATAATAGAAAACTTATTAACCAAGCTCAATTTGAATTTCTATCAAACAAAATAGAAATATTGCATATTAAATTGAATTCCTATATTAATTATCTAATACAACAATCAAAAATCCAAAAACCAAAATAACAAACTAATACGAATACACTAATACACTAATACACTAATATACTAATATACTAATATACTAATATACTAATACACTAATATACTAATACACTAATATACTAATATACTAATACACACGCTTTTACTCTTCTTTCATATACGGATATCTGTAATCTTTCGGCGGCACGAACCGTTCTTTAATGGTACGGGGTGAGACCCATCTGAGAAGGTTCAGGTATGAGCCGGCCTTGTCATTGGTGCCGGATGCCCTGGCACCTCCGAAAGGCTGCTGGCCGACGATGGCACCTGTCGGTTTATCGTTGATATAATAATTCCCTGCTGCATTCCTCAGTTTTTTACTTGCCGCTTCGATCACATAACGGTCGGAGGCAAAGAGTGCACCTGTAAGTCCGTATGGTGAAGTCTGGTCGAGCAGGTCAATCGTTTCATCCCATTTTTTATCATCATAGATATACACGGTGAGGACAGGTCCGAAGAGTTCTTCGACCATGGTCACATATTTCGGGTCATATGCCTGAATAACGGTTGGTTCAATGAAGTAACCCGTCGATTTGTCATACCCGCCTCCCATGATCACATCGGCGTTCTTATCTTTCCGGGCCTGGTCGATGGACGCGGTAAGTTTGTCGAAAGACGGTTCATCGATCACGGCACACATAAAGTTTCTGAAATCTTCGGGGGGACCCATTTTTATCGACTTAAGGTTTTTCTCCATGGCAGATCTGATCTCCGGCCACAGACTGGAGGGCAGGTATACCCTGGAAACAGCCGAACATTTTTGTCCCTGGTATTCAAAGGCTCCGCGTGTCAGGGCCGTCACAAGCTGGGGTACATTTGCAGTCGGATGGGCAATCACAAAATCTTTTCCGCCCGTTTCACCTACCAGTCGCGGATAAGTCTTATACTTTTGAATATTCTCACCGACTTTTCGCCAGATACCCTGAAATACTTCTGTTGAGCCTGTGTAATGGATCCCTGCAAAAGCCGGGTTATTCAGTATCATATCACCTGCTACTGGTCCCGGTGCAAATACCAGGTTGATGACGCCATCCGGAAGGCCGGCTTCCATGAACACTTCCATCAGCACCCGCGCCGAGTATACCTGTGTTTTGGAAGCTTTCCAGACCACTGTATTACCCATGATGGCCGGTGCGGTAGGCAGGTTGCCCGCAATGGATGTGAAGTTAAAGGGAGTGAGTGCAAATACAAATCCTTCCAGCGGTCGGTTCTCAACCCTGTTCCAGGTATTAACCGGCGAAAAAGGCTGGTTGAGATAGATCTCCTGCATGAACCGGACATTAAACCTCAGGAAATCAATCAGCTCACAGGCTGCATCGATCTCGCTCTGATGAACCGTCTTTGACTGACCTATCATGGTAGCGGCATTGACCTTTGCACGGTAAGGGCCTGCAAGCAGGCCGGCAGCTTTGAGAAATACGGAAGCACGATGCTCCCACGACAGACCTGCCCAGTCTTTCTTTGCCTTCATAGCCGCATCAATGGCCATGTTAACCTCCTTCGCGCTGCCATTGTAGTAATGCCCTATCAGGTGACTGGTATTATGAGGCGGAAAAACTTCAATCTTCTTTTCCGTCTTGATGAATTTCCCTCCAATAACCATCTGAAGCTCTCTTACTTCATTATAAGCCTTTTCTATTTCAGATTTTAATTCTGTTCTCTCAGGCGTGCCCGGTGCATATGTCTTCACCGGTTCATTAAAAGTCCCTGGAACATGAAATGGTTGTGCTGACATGGTATTTTATTGGTTTTAATTAGTAGTACAAAGTTATAGGATACAAGTGGTTTTATGAATGATTTTTGGCATGTAATTTTTTTAAGGGGGCAAAAATCCCATAAAAAAACAAACCTTAATGAAATGTTAAACTATTTATAACCATTCTAAATTAAATTATATTTTTACTACATTTGCAGTGACTTTTAAACTAAAAAATTAAATAAAATGGCTTTTAAACTACCTGATTTACCTTACGATTACAACGCACTGGAACCTTATATCGATGCAAAGACAATGGAGATACACCATTCAAAGCATCATGCAGGATATACCGACAAACTGAACAATGCTATCATCGGGACTGACATGGAAAACTTTCCCATTGAGGCTTTGCTCAAGGATGTATCAAAATATCCAGTGGCAGTCAGAAATAACGGAGGAGGATTTTATAATCATGATCTCTTCTGGAAGTTCATGTCACCGGATGGCGGAAGCCAGCCATCAGGTGAACTGCTTGAAGCAATCAATGAGTCATTCGGGTCTTTTGATGATTTCCGCAAGTTATTTTCCACAGCTGCAGCTACAAGGTTTGGTTCAGGATGGGCATGGCTTGTTAAGACCAACAGCGGACTTGTCGTCACATCCACCCCAAACCAGGATAATACCCTGATGGATGTAGCGGAAGTAAAAGGCACACCAATCCTCGGTCTTGATGTCTGGGAACATGCTTACTACCTTAAATACCAAAACCGCCGTCCGGAATATATCGAAGCTTTCTGGAATGTAATTAACTGGGACTTCGTGGCAGAAAGATTCAGTGGATAAAAGCAATGATTTCGCAAATCCTTCATGCCTTCATAAATTATGAAGAAAGTGCGAAAGTTCTGCTGTTTTTCAACCGGACCTCTTTGTTATTATCTATGTTGTTGGAATATGCCCGCCTGCAGGCAGGATTAACAACCGGACTTAACTGTTTCACTCCCACAACTCTCGCTAACACTCACCAGGAACCATGAACGAGCAACCAGGAACCAAATGGTCCGGTTAACAACCGGACTTTTCTGGAACATCCCCGGTGGATACAGAGGCTGTCTAAAAAGTCTATTAAAACATTTAACCACAGAGGAAACAGAGATTAAACAGAGTTCACAGAGGTTTGATATTAAGAAAGTTACTTCTCTGCGGACTCTGTGAAAACTCTGTGGACTCTGTGGTTTATACTACTTTTTAGACAGTCTCAACTATATCCATTTACATTCGTGTATTACCCAATCTCCCCATCTCCCTTTCACTCACTCACTCCTTCACTCCCTCACTCTTTCGCTCCATCACTCCATCTCCCCCTCACCCCTTCTCTCCACTTCACGGAATACTCTCAGAAAATTACCGCTCCATATCTTCTGTATATCTTCCTCGGAATATCCCCTTCTTAATAATTCATAGGTAATATTGTCCATTTCACTTACATCATAACAATCTTCCAGGGCTCCGCCCCCGTCGAAGTCCGAGCCGATCCCGACATGATCGATGCCGGCAACCCGGACGACATGGTCGATATGATCGACAAAATCCGAAACTGTCGGGAGATGAGGAGGAAAGATAGAATCCACCGCGTACCAGTCGCGCAGAAATGCCTCTCTGTCCTCTTCAGGCAATTCATAATAGTTGCCATGCTTCTGAACAACAGCCTGCCGGGCTGAATCTCTTTCGGGAAATGGTTCCGCTTCACGGATATATTCAGGTACAAGACAGACCTGTATGACACCATTCTCCTCTGCCAGCCTGACCAGCATAGAATCACTCAGGTTCCGCGGATGATCCATGATGGCTCTTGCACCCGAATGTGAGGCAATGACCGGTGCTTCCGATAATTCGAGAACATCAAAAAATGTCCCGTCCGATACATGGGATACATCAATGATGATACCGAGCCTGTTCATCTCTTTCACCACCTGCTCTCCAAATTCACTTAATCCGTCGTGTTCAGTCCCATCCCTGTCGGTGGACGAATCACAGATATCATTGTTCGAGCTGTGACAAAGCGTGATATACCTGGTGCCAAGGTCATAATATTCTTTCACAAGGCTTATGTCCTTCCCTATAGGATAACCATTTTCCATCCCGATAAAAATGGCCAGCCTGTCATTATTATTGATTGTTTCAAGATCATCAGCCTTCAAACCCAGCTGAACCATGTCAGGATACCTCTGGATGACCGCATGGATGGTATCAAACAATTCAAGTGCTCTTTGCCGGGCATGCTCATTACCCTCCTGGTCGCGGGGACCCTGACCCGTATATACCGCGAAAAATATTCCATCAAGCCCGCCTTCTTTCATTCCCGGGAAATCGATCTTCCCTCCTCCCCTTCCAGGATCATTCCTTTTTGAAATGTCAAAACCCGGTCTGA
>CAZGOR010000344.1:0-4676 GCA_964527875.1 uncultured Bacteroides sp.
TCTCTGTTTCCTCTGTGGTTAAATGTTTTAATAGACTTTTTAGACAGCCTCTTTTTTTGTCAATAAGTCACGATTATTCTTTAAACAACCTTCTTTTTTTAACTTTCGGAGATTTTTTAATGATGGCATAATTGTTGAAATATCATATTTGATGTTGAATAGATATTTGATACTGGTCATATTACTGTTTCTGTCATGGCCCGGGTATGCCCAGGATTCAATCCGGACTTCTACGGATACATATATTGCCAGGGGTATCGTTATTGATGGGGATACCATATGGGTTTCGGAAATTGATGAAGTTTTTATTTTCCCGGAAAAGAATTTTAGGAATTTCTGGCAAAGAAGGCGTTATACAAGATTGATCATCAATGTTAAGAAAGCCTATCCATGGGCAAGACTTGCCGGGAAAATCATGGAAGAGGTAAATGCAGAATTATCCAGCCTTGAAACAGAACAGGAACAAAAAGAATATCTCAAAAAGTATGAGAAGGAACTCCTGGATAAGTATACTGACGACATGAAAAGGCTGACCATCACTCAGGGCAAAATCCTTATTAAACTTGTCAACAGGGAAACCGGTGCGACATCTTATGAGATTGTAGAGTTTTACAGGGGCAAGTTCAGTGCTTTCTTCTGGCAGGTACTGGCACGACTTTTCGGATCAAACCTGAAAATGGAATATGATCCGTATGGTGAAGACAGGTTAATCGAGGAAATTGTGATATTGATTGAGAATGGCCAGCTTTAATATTGTCTCCCTGAATAATCAGACCATATCAAGTATTGCCTTTACGACATTTTCAGCTCCTTCTGCTATCTGCGCAATATTTGCATCAAGCATATAACAGGCCGTTGTTACGACCTTGTATTTTTTATCTACAACAATCTCTGCATGTCCGGTCTTAATGTGTTTTGCTCCCAGTTTTTCAATGGCAGATGCCGTTTCCTGGTCCTGTCCGATAGTCAGTTCCACATTTCCATCCAGAACTTTTGCCATGACAACCGGGGAAATGCATAATGCCCCGATAGGTTTACCTGCTTGAACCATGTCTTTTATGGCTTTTTCAACTTCCGGGAGAACTTTGAGATCGACTCCATCAAATGCGAATGTCGAGAGATTTTTAGCAACACCAAATCCCCCTGGAAACATCACTGCATCATAATTATTTGATTTGAATTCACTTAATGGTTTGATCTTGCCCCTCGCGATCCGTGCCGATTCAACCAGGACATTTCTTTTTTCTTTCATTTCTTCACCCGTCAGATGGTTCATCACATGATGCTGATCTATATCCGGAGCGAAAACATCATAAACTGCTCCTTGTTTTACAATTGCATAAAGGGTGAGAGTGGCTTCATGGATCTCGGCACCATCATAAACGCCGCATCCTGACAGAATGACTGCGAACTTTTTTGAATTTGTCATATTTATTAGTTTTAGTGATTATTTGTAAGAATTTTGTAATCGATAAAATGTTAAACCTTTATTGTTTATTTTAATTCATAAAAGGTTTCTCGCACCTGCCTGCCGAAGTACTTACACTTGCGCTGAAGCTTCAGCGTAGGCGCACGGCACGCAGGCAGGAATTTGCGAAAATCTGCGAGAAATAGACAGGTAATTTTAAATATACATTCTTTTAAGATAAATTCAATATTTTATAGATAATTCAGATAAACTATATATATCAATAAAAATAATTCATATCAAAATTATCGATTTTTTAGTTTATAGAAAACTGAATCCCTCTGTTTTGAAACACTTCATATGAAAAGAACATTTATTGCTGTAAAGATTGTTCCGGAAGAGAAAATGCTCAAGGTACTGGAACATTTGAAAGAAAGCCTGTCAGACGGAAAAATTAAATGGATTGAACCGGATATTCTACATATCACATTATTCTTTCTCGGAGATACAGAAGAAAAGCTTATACCTGTTATTTCAGAAAGGGTAAAACAGTTATCTCTTGAATTCACATCTTTTGAGCTGGAATTTGAGGGTATTGGAATATTTAAGAATATCCGTGATCCCCGTGTGATCTGGGTGGGAACGCGGGAAAATATCGCTATCAGGAAGTTGAAATCCAGAATTGATGATGAGCTCATCCGATTAGGATTTGAAGGGGAGAAAAGAGAGTTCAGGCCTCATCTGACTATAGGAAGGATCAAATGGATCAGGAATAAATCAATATTAGAAGAAATGGTGAAGTTATATAAGAACTGCGAAATCCAGCGGGCGGAGATAAACGAAATGATTTATTATGAGAGTATTCTCAGGCCAGACGGTCCTGAATATTTGCCCTTGTTGATAGCTCCTTTTAAAAAGAAGGTTTAGACATTCCTGCCTTTAATAATTGTAGCCAATGTATATATCATTATTTGAAAGTCAACGAAAAGAGACATATTTTCAATATAAATCAGATCATATTCAAGCCGTTTAACCATTTGATGGACATTATCAGCATACCCGAATTTCACCTGTCCCCAGGAAGTAATACCCGGTTTAACTTTATGCAGGTGGACATAATGGGGTGCTTTTTCAACAATCTGGTCGATATAATATTGTCTTTCAGGTCGTGGCCCGACAAAAGACATTTCACCTTTAATTACATTCCAGAAATTGGGTATTTCATCAAATTTTCTTTTCCTTAGAAAACGACCAAATGAAGTCAGCCGTGGATCATCTTTCTTGGTCAGTTCAGGTCCATTACTTTCAGCATCTTTATACATTGACCGGAATTTGTAAAGAATAAAGGGTTTACCAAATCGTCCCATCCTTTCCTGTTTGATCAAAACCGGGCCTTTGGAAGTTATTTTAATACCGATAACAAGAAAAATGATTAATGGGGATAAGATAATAAGGGCAATGATGGAGAAGGTCAGATCAATGATCCGTTTCACATTTAATTGCCAGTGAGGCATCAAATCATGTGTGATCCTGATAAGAGGTATGCCGTAAATGGTTTCAATCTTGACTTTTCCCGTTAGAATATCATGAAGATCTGGTATGGCTTTGATAACTACCTGGCATTCATTAAGAATATTCATAATTCTGTTTATTGAATCATGTTCTGAAGATTCCAGGGCAATGATAACTTCTTCGATCTGGTATTGATTTACAATATCACTGAGATCGGATAAAGAACCGAGTTGTGGAATAAAATTGGATAACTGTGTTTCGTTTTCATTATTAACCGGAATAAAGCCAAGTATCTTGTTTCCAGTGGATTTCTCCTGGTTTTCAATGTCCTTGTATATCTCAACTGCCTTTTCATTACTACCTACTATCAAGGTATTGAAACCGATAATGCGACGGTGTATTTTACTTGTAGTAATAGCTGTAATGATAAATCTGGGAATATACGTGATTGTAAAATGTATTAGAAAAAGTGTTATGAAAGAAGTATAGTAATTTTTATAGGATACTATGACATCATCAAGAATCAGTGCAAAGAACAGGATGGTTACGCCTACAAGGCTGGTTAGGAAAGTCTGTCCGAATTCATTAAGCCTCGATTTGTAAAAGGGATTTTTATAGAATCCTGTAATGTAATAAAGTAGTAACCAGAAAACAGGTATGATAATTATTCCAAGAATGAATCTGGATCCAAGTTCAAGCGGGATTTTATGTCCAAAAACCTGTGGTTCAACAAATGTTTTTCTGTAAATATAAAATAATGCCCAGCTTGATGCAGCTGCAATAAAATCGAAAAACAGGTAGCGTAGCGCCTGTAATTTCTTATTCACTGAATATCAGGTTATAGTGGTTATTGGTGTTGGACAATCTTGTTAGGGTGAACAAGTGTCCACATCAAAATTATAACCTGATAATATAAAAAAAATTGTGTGGAATGGTGTATTATATAACATATGAATTATGTTGAATATTATTAGCCCTGTGAAATATCCTTGTAGGATTTTTATTTTGCAAAAATTTCACAGGGTTTGGGTGAAGCTTTTTATTGAGGTTGTGATATAATCCGACTCTTCAGATAATGGAAGATTCACAAGATATCTTTTCCAGGATCTTTCTTGAGATAAAATAAGTGTTATAGCCGCTTTCAGAATGGTTCAGATGAAATGAATTGTTGATAATGTTTGTTGCAAATCCTGACAGTTCATCAGTGAAAGGATCATTTACTGGTACCTTTATCGGGTCAGATAAATGGTTTTGGTTCGGATCTTCAAGAGTTGTAAGGCCAATTGATTGATTGGCAAAATCAATATCAATGTGTTGTTTTTCCTGGTGTATCCGGCATAAAAACCTTTCTGAACCTGAATAACTGCTTGAGGTTACGTTGGCCACACAACCGTTATTAAATTCTATTCTGGCATTGATTACATCGGGAGTTCCGTTGTTAGGTGGAATACCTACAGCCTGGAGCTTCTTCATGCTGTTTTGATTGATAAAAACCGCGGGTTGAACACTTTTATACAGAGAATCAATAAGAGATTCATTCGTATTTGTTAATTCTTTTCGTATTTCAAGGTAAACAGGATTCCGGATATATTTGATAGCTGCCTGTAGTACAGAATAATAATGAATGGTTTGAATGACTTTTAAAATTACATTTGCTTCATCAGCCAGCTTAAACAGGTGATCAACTGCTTCAAGATTCAGATTCAACGGATTGCCTATCAGTACATGTTTTGATTGTTTCAGTGTGAAGGTAATT
>CAZGOR010000345.1:0-4667 GCA_964527875.1 uncultured Bacteroides sp.
AGACCTGCCTGCCGGCAGGCAGGCACATTCCGCTCGCGAATGTTTGCTATACAAACATTTCACAAATTCACACACAAATCCTCAATGCCCACACACACAAATTTACTAATTTACCAATTCATCAATATACGAATATCACGCTCTCACACTTGTTTCAGGGATTCTTTTCAGGATATCCTTAAACTGGTCGTAACTTTCAAAACCAATTGTAAAGCAATCGATAAATTCACTACCCAGCTGGAACTGTAAGCATTCATCCTTTTTATCGGCCAGATCGCCCTGTCCGAGCACTTTCATTCCCATAACAGTTTTGCCGTTGGCTTTCATTTTTCTCAGGACTTTTTCAACCACTTTCACATCTGCATCCATATGGACTCCTGCAGGATTCCACCGGGCAAGGTCAAGATCTACCCGGGGTTCTTCGGCCGCAGCTTCCAGCGCTGCAAGAGAATGGCATGAAACACCTACCATTTTAATAATTCCATCTTCTTTGGCTTCTGAAAGAACCTCCATTACATCCTTTTTATTTACAGGCCAATTGGGGTTCGTCTGGGCATGCAAAAGGATGATATCGATATAATCGGTACCGATCTCTTTTTTAAACCTCTCCAGGTCGGATTTCATAGCTTTTGCTGTCCTTGCGTGGGTCTTGGAGAGAATGACCACCTTTTCCCGCGGTACATATTTTAATGCTTCTTTCAGATGGGGATGTGAACCATACTGATCGGCAGAATCCCAGAATGTAACGCCTTCATCATAAGCGGCATGAAGAAGATCAGCCAGACCTTTAATGCCCAGCTTGCGGGTCTGGTTGGAACTCTTTCCTCCGCCAATTGTGCCGGTACCCATAGCCATTCTTGACACCTCAACACCAGTATTGCCGAGCTTTATCCTGTCTGAGGCGTATTTTTTTTCTATGCCTGTATATAAATGGTAAGGAAAGTTACTTAATGATATAGCACTAGAGGCAATTAATGATGATAAAATAAAATCTCTTCTTTTCATATATGATAATTTAGTTTTTAATATTGGTGAGAAAACAATAAGCTATATTAAAACAGATTATTCATAATTCAAAATGTTTGAGTGTTAAAAAGGTGTTATAGTGGAAGAAGGCTAAGGCTGGGACACAGGCTACAGGGTACAGGTTACAGGGTACAAGGTGCAGGGTGCACATTGCAGGGTGTTCAACTTATCCACCAAATAGCTGATTAGGCGGATAAAACTGGTTCATATTGGATTTGGATCAGGAGTAACAAGTTCTGCAGGTTGTTAACCTGCAGCTGAGCGTACTCTGAAGGTGCCGGGTAAACCCGGTTGTTAACCGGGGTGTATGGTTGCTGGTTCTTGGTGGGTGTGGGTAAGATGTGTGAGTAGCAAACCCTATATTGAAACAAGTCATCCCGACGAACGTAGTGATGAGGGAACTCCTTATCTATAATGACCACCCTGGATTTAAAATATAGTAAATTAGGCAATTCGCCGTAAAAAGATATCAATTGATGAACAGACAATTTTTATAGATCCTGGGAGGTTCCTCATCCGCCTTTCGGAGGATTCGGGATGACATCAATTCTGAATTCTAACAATGGATTTGGAATCAAAGCTGAATAAACTAATGAAAAATTAATGACTTATAGTTATATTATTTCTTTAATAACTCCTGAGTATTTAATATATTTGGTTTAATATTTAAATTTATTTCAATTCATGCCCGGAACGAATAATCATATTGAACAAAGATTAGTGGTAAGACTCAGAAAAGGTGAATCCAGAGCATTTGATGAAATTTTTAATCTGTATTCCAGGAGGATTTATCATTTTGCCTATTCATTTTTGAAGAATAAACAAGACTCAGAAGGAATTGTGCAGGAAGTGTTTCTCCGGGTATGGAAAAATCGTAAAAATATAGATGAATATTATTCATTAAAGGCATTTCTTTTTACTATAAGCTATAATCTGATCATTGACAAATTCCGGGAACGTGTAAAAGATATAAAATACAGAGAATTTCTGAAGAAGAATGCAATTAATTTCGAGTTTGAAACTGATAAAAAAATTGAATATTCAGACTTGAATGAATTATATACAAATGCTGTTGAACATTTACCCAAACGCAGAAAAATTATTTACAAGATGCACCGGGTTGAAGGACTTTCTTACCGCGAAATTGCCAAAAAACTGCATATCTCAATAAAAACCGTTGAAAATCAAATGACCAGTGCCCTGAAATTTATCAGGGAAAGACTTGGGCATGAAACCCTGGCAGCGGTATTGTTTTATTTTCTGGTTGTTTCATAATCAACCATAATTTGAGCAGGGGGATAATACAACCAAGTAGATTTTAATGAATTGTCATCCTGAAGCAAAGAACTTGCGCTGCAAGATTCATAATAAATTGACATCTTTGATGTCATTAGCAACTTTGTTTCAGGATATTCTTAAATATCACTTTCATAGCGTCATAGAAAATCCTGAAATAAGCTAAGGATGATAATCCAGTTCAGTTCAATTGGTAGTGACATACCTCCATTTTACATAACTTCCTATCTAATCATAAAACAAATATCGAATATGGATATTTATTTTTTTATTCCTATTTTTATTACGTACTCTTAATTTGTCAGGCAGATATTGTTCTTCATAGATTGGTTAGTATAAACTTATACAAAGTTTAAATTTAGGGATTAATCAAATGGCTTATCCAACTGTAAAAATGGTTATGGTTAGTGAAATAATTCTTTAATAATTAAAACAAAAAATCATGAAAAAAGAAATCAACAGACGAAATTTTTTAAGCAACATTGGCATCGGGACAGCTGGAGCACTTGGAATGGGACTAATTGAGCCATATCCAAAAACCACTTTAGATAACCAAATACTCCAATTGTCAAAAATAGAAAAAAATATAAGTCCTCGTGATGTAAAAATAAATGTAAAGCCGGTTGCTTGTTATATGATTCATGAGGGTGTTTGGACAGGTCCATGCAGATGGAATCCGAATCCTCCACCCGAAGAGGAAAAAGTTCGTTATAGAAGATCATTTGAAAGAAGTGTAACCCGTTATAAAGAAAGTTTAAGCAAAGATGTAAAAATGTTGGAACCTGTCTATACTGAATATCCGGAAGCAACAGGTTTTGGAGAAAAGCAATTAAGAGAATTGGAGGGAGACAATGAGGAGGTAGATTTATATTTATCAAGTGGTAATGTTTATCCACAGTATCCTGGATCACTCATAGGTGAAAAATATAAAAAACCAGTAGCAATAATCTCAGGATATGTTAATTGGGATCTTTCAGCCCGCCTGAGAAGCAAAGGTCTTGAAGGTTTTGCACCAAGTAATATCGAAGAGTTAAATAATATTATATCTATATTAAGAGCAAGGAAGATTTTTCAGCAGACAAATCTGTTGCTTATTTCCGACATACCGTTTAAAAATAGACCTGCGCCCAGTGCTTGCACCGACTTTAAGGGGCTCAATGAGAGATTTGGTTTTGAGACCACTATTCTTGATTATAAGGAACTTTCCGAAGAGAGAGACAGGATTATGAACAATAAAAATACGATGGAAGAGGTGGAAAATTTTACAGATAAACTGATAACGAATGCCGAAGAGGTTCGAATGGAACGAGAGTGGATGATCCCGAGTGTAATATTTTATTTTGCAGTTAAAAATCTAATGAATAGATACAACTGCAATGCATTTACTATAGAATGCTTCGAATTCTGCTCAAATAAGCTTTCATATGACTGGAAAGTGATTCCATGTTTGATTCATTCTCTTCTCAAGGATGAAGGATATCCGTCGGGATGTGAAGGAGATATAAATGCTACGTTAGCCATGGATATGCTGATGGGTATAGCTAAAAGGTCTGCATTCATGGGAAATCTCTTTGTAAAAGATGAAAATACCATGTACTATGGACACAATGTACCAGCTATGAAAATGTTGGGATTTGACAAACCTGATTTACCTTATGCATTGCAAAATTTTGTTACTGAAGGTTGGGGGCCAAAAGTTCAGATGGATCTTTCACAACTGGATGAAAAGACAGTAACTATAGCCAGATGTAATCCTTTGGCTACTAAAATACTATTAATAAAAGGTGAAATTATCGGATGTGAAGGTCAAAATGACGTTGGCTGTTCATTAAAAACCCATGTAAGAATCCCAGATACAAATGAATTAGTTGAAAAAACACGTAATTATGGATTTCATTATGCAATGGTATATGGGGATTATTCGAAAAATATTAAAAAGCTTGCTGATATGCTGAAATTAGAGGTAGAAACGTATAATATTTGAAATTATTCGTATTATTTTAAATAGGTATTCATAAAAATAATTTGGGTCTTAGAGATGTTTTCTTGAAATATTAGTAAGTTTTATAAGGATTATTCATATCATTGAATATTAATTATTTACAAGTTTTGTGAAACACTGGTAGTGGTATTGTTTTATTTCCTGGTTGTTTCATAATCGACTGTAATTTTATGTTCTTGCTGAGAGCCTAACATACAGTTCATTTTGGGAAATAATCAGATATTTCAGGTAATATCGTGGATATGATGCAAATGATAAAAACCGGGCTTTTAAAACAATATTGTCGATTTGTGAGACTGTCTAAAAAGTAGTATAAACCACAGAGTCCACAGAGTTTTCACAG
>CAZGOR010000346.1:0-4603 GCA_964527875.1 uncultured Bacteroides sp.
ATCATCCGGGGTTGTGCTTCTCTGTAATCAGTCTTCTGCCAATGTAATTGCACGTTTTGGTGATGAATTGCTGGAGGCGGTGCGCAGGTATTAGGAAAGCCCCAATTTTTTTGCCAGCGATGATATGAATGTCTTGGCTGGAAAGCTCCGATTTTTCTGCCAAAGATGACATTTCTTTCCAAAGCGACTACGAGACGAGCCAGCTTTTAGCCGGGACATATTTGGCTCCAGATTCCCGGTTCTCAGTTCGAGTGAGTTAGAGTCGTTAGTTTAACTGCTGCTTATGGGATTATGAATGTGTCTGGTTGGAAACCCCGCCCGCCCGCCTGACCGAGTCATTCGGGCAGGAACGTACTGTTCGGTACGGGCGGGCGGACTTTTCAATGTCACTTTATCATTGATGGGACTGCCGGTTGAAAACCGGCAGGAACTTTCACCCTTTCACACTTCCTTAGCCTTAACTTTAGTCTTCTTTACCCTGTACCTTGTTAAGTCAGGGAATGACTTAAAGTCATACCCTGACTGATATAACATCAGAGGTTGAATTAATTCAACTTTTGTTAGTCCAACTTCAGACTACTCTCTACACTCATGGAAATGATCGGGACTCCAAATCTTGGATTGTCGTCATTAACAACGAGTTCCCTCTCCGCCTGCCGGCGGATCGGGATGACTTGTTTCAGGATACGTTGTTCTTAACGAAATACCAAAGTAACGGTTGTTCCATTTCCGGATTCTGAACTGACCCGGATGTTTCCATGATGAAGTTTCATAACCTGCCTGGCAAATGTCAGTCCGATACCTGATCCACCCTCCTTTGTGGTAAAGAAGGGGATGAAGATATTTTCCATCATGTCGGGAGGAATTCCTTTGCCATTATCCTTTACCCGGATAATATGACGGTCACCGGTGCTGTATGATTCCAGGATGATTGATGGTTCATGAGTTCTGGTTAGAGCTTCCAGTGCGTTTTTAACCAGGTTGATCAGGACCTGTTCGACCAGTTTTTCATCTGCATGGATTATATGATTTTCGGGCTTACTCATGGTGATCAGCTCAACCTTCAGTTCACGGATCATTGGTTCAAGCAGGACAGAGATCCGGCCGAATAATTCTTTTATCCGCAGGTCTGTTAAAACCGGAGGAGGTAGTTTGCTAATACTACGGTAAGTCTCAACAAAATGCGAGAGTCCCTGTCCCCGTTTTTTAATCGTTTGTAATCCGAGCATAGCATCGCTAATGATAGGATCGGTTAACTCGGAAACTTTTTTTATCTTACCTTCATACTGAAACATATCAATTAAATTGGATGTCAGCAGGTTAATCGGACTTACCGAATTCATGATCTCATGGTTAAAGATACGTATCAGTTTTTCCCAGGCATCAATCTCCTTTTGTTCTATTTGCTCATCGATATTCTGGAAGGTAATCAGCTTCAGACCAGTATCCTCCTGCCTGATTTCCTGCAATAGTCCTACAACCTGGTTTATTTCGGATTGCTCAAATTCTTCTGTTTGCCTGTATTTGAACCGGATCAACTCCTGCCTGCCGGGCTTCATTCTGAATAATCTTTTTGTAAAGCCTTCTTCAATCATCTCAAGTTTATTGATATGACTGATTGAATTCAACCTGAACATATCAAGGAATGATTTGTTCGCAAGCTTTACCAGTCCTGTGCTGTCGAAGACCAGGACACCGACACCCACCTGCTCAATAATGGACCGGAACAACTGGTGTTCGGATTCTTTCTCCATCCTGACTTTATGGAATGCCCTGGTAATAATATTGAAATTTGAGTAGAGATCCCGGTATGACTGATCCGAATCCTTTTCATCGAAAGATATTTCTGGATCATCGAACCGGAATGTTTGTAAGAAACGCGTCAGGTCGCGGTTAATCCTGTTCAGATAGCGGATCAGCAGGATAACCTGCAGGACGCAGATGATGGCAAGAGTGGTACTGGTGACCAGCATGTATTCCTGGTGAACAGACCATGCAAAAGCAAATGCTACAAATGCCAGCAGGACAGCCTGCAAGACCAGGCCGGCCTGGAATTTACTGAAGGCCATATTTTTTCATTTTATCATAAAGTGTTGAGCGGTTAATACCAAGCTTTTTAGCAGTCAGGCTAATATTTCCTCTGCATCTGGAAAGTGCAAGGGAAATAATTCGCTTTTCGTTCTCTTCCAGGTTGAAGATTTCAGGTTCTTCCCTGACAGGTGATTTTGTATAAAATATAATATCAGCAGCTGTCAATGTATTGCCTTCCGCAAGTATGACAGCTTTCTCAATCGTATGCCTCAATTCACGGATATTTCCGAACCAGTTATGTTTTTTCAGTTTTTCCATTACCGATTTGCTGATCTTCATCTGGCTGCCACGGTATTTGGCTGAAAATTCCTCCAGGAAGAATGCTGCCAGCGGTGGAATATCTTCAACCCGTTCACGTAAAGGAGGGATATCGATCTGGATAGTATTGATACGATATAGGAGATCCTCCCTGAAACGGCCCTTTTCAACCATTTCATATAGCGGCTGATTGGCTGCACAGATCAGGCGGATATCGATGTGTTCCGGCCTGCTGGAACCAATCCTGGTGATTTCATGATTTTGAATTGCTGAAAGTATTTTAGACTGGAGATTCAACGGCAGGTTCCCGATCTCATCGAGGTACATTGTACCACCGTTAGCAATTTC
Source organism: uncultured Bacteroides sp. (assembly GCA_964527875.1). Taxonomy (GTDB): domain Bacteria; phylum Bacteroidota; class Bacteroidia; order Bacteroidales; family SM23-62; genus LJUQ01. The sequence goes on from CAZGOR010000346.1 coordinate 2,698, forward strand.
AAACCGGCCGGTCCGGTCCTGTTTTGCATCGGTAAAGGCTCCTGCCATGTGTCCGAATAATTCGCTTTCAAACAGGTTTTCTTGCAGACTTCCAAGGTCGACACTGATAAATACCTCACCGGAACGGTTTGATCTGTGATGAATCTCCCTGGCAATCACCTCCTTCCCGGTGCCGTTTTCACCAAGGATCAGGACATTTGCATCTGTCCCCGCTACCTTTTCAACTGTTTCAAGTATCTTTTTCATAGAGAGCGATTCAGGGGGGACCAGCTGGTAATCGTGATGGATTCTGTCGGAAAGATGTTTCTGTTTTTCCTTCAGCCGCTTAATCTCCATCCTGGTTTTTCTTAATTTTTTGGCTGACAGGATGGACGACAGGATCTTGCTGTCATTCCACGATTTTTCTATAAAGTCCAGGGCTCCTTCATGCATGGCCCTTACTGCAAGTTCCACATCACCATAGGCAGTGATAAAAACAATACCTGCTTCTGGATCCTGTTCGAGGATCCTGTTCATCCAGTAAATCCCCTCATTTCCCGATGTCTGCCCGGCACTGAAGTTCATATCCAACAGGATCAGATCAAAATCTTCAGATTCCAGCTTAGCAGGGATCTGGTTGGGATTGCGGAGGATTTCAATCTTTGAAAAATGTTGTGAAAGAAACATCCTTAAAGCAAGAAGCAATTCTTCATTATCATCGACAATCAGTATCTTTCCCTTGTCATCGTTCATTTAAACTACTTTTTCTATACTTAAATAACAAATGTATGAATATGATGCTAATTCCAACACTGATTGTTGGAAAATCCGACACTTATTTTCATAATAATAATTTAAATACCAGTAAACCAATTAAATATAAAAGTGGTATAGAATTTGAAAAGTAAAAGGGGATTCTATCATAACTTAATATCAATATTTTTAATTAACAAAATTTATATTTCTCGCAGATTCACGCAGAAATAATAAACTGTGAATTATAAATCTGCGAAAATTTGCGAAATGATCTGCGAATATCTGCGAGAAGCCTTTAAAACAGTTTAATTGATTTTATTCAATTTTAAGTGTTATAGCAAATCCCTAAACAAAAAGAGATGTTTACGAACCTCATGGTTATTGCATTCCGGATATTGCGCTGCAACAAGGTTTTTTCTTTCATAAATGTTTTCGGCCTTGCTGTGGGTATGGCTGTTTCTATCCTGATTTTCCTCTGGGCAAGGGATGAGTTGAGTTATGACAGGTTTTTCCCGGAAGGAGACAGGGTCTATAAGGTGTTGACAAAAGATACGGCTAATCCCGATATTATTCAGACAACCAGTCCTTTTCCCCTGGCGCCTTCCCTGTATGAATTATATCCCGGGATTGTGAATTATACAAGATTCTGGCTGAATTCAGTTCTGGTAAAATATAAGGATAAACCCTATTTTGATCGCCAGGTTGTACTGGTGGATACCGGATTTTTCAGAATGTTTTCGGTTGAATTCATCAGGGGGAATCCTGAAACGGCTTTGCAGGAGCTTACGGATGTTGTGCTGACAGAATCAACGGCAGCAGCTATTTTTAAGGATGAAAACCCGGTCGGGAAAGTTGTTGAGACAAGAGAAATGGCCTATACAATCAGGGGTGTTATAGAAGATCCTCCCCGGAATTCTCATTTGCAGTATCATGCGCTTGGCCATATCGGTAACGTACCTGAGCTCAGGCTGAATAGCTGGTATTTTGCAGGACCTTCCTATGTCATGATACAGGATGGCATGACAAAAGAAGAGGTTGAAGCTGCTATTTTTGACTTTTACCGCACTTTAGACCCGGAAACAGGAGGGTACCCCTGTTTACAGAATATCGCCGATGTTTATCTGAATGAATATGGTCGTCCCGGAAAACTCCAGCATGTTTTCCTGTTTTC
>CAZGOR010000347.1:0-4568 GCA_964527875.1 uncultured Bacteroides sp.
TATCATCATCATCAATATTAATCTGCTGTATCTTTTCAAAAAGGTTCAGATATGGATTTATCCGGGGATTGTATATACCTGAATCCTGAAAGCTATACCAGTCTGATATTAAATGAATCCAGGCAATTCCTTTTTCAGAGAAATGATATTCCGGCATTAATTCAAAAGAAAATATATCCGATTCTTTGAGATTTATCGAGTCATTATTTAAAGTATAAATACCTGATGCAAGAAAAAAGAATATAGTATCATTGATTTTTTTTGTGTAAACCGGATCATACACTTCTCCATAAAAATAGAAAGGAGTAACCGACCTGAGTGAATCATCTTTAAAATTAACTTTGTAAACAACGTTGTTGCAACCAAACCATAGGATTTCATTTTGATTTTCACAAACTGAAAAAACCTGATCAGGAATTTCAATGAATTCATGAAGGATTTCCCATTTCTCTCCTGATAGTTTTAAAAGATAAGTATTTCTGTCTGTACTGACAAAAATTCTGCCCGGGAGTTCCGAAACATTTATAAATTCGACATTCCAGTCGGGGAATACCGGTTGAGCCTGATGATCAATGATTTCAAATAAACCTGCAGGTCCGCCAGCCAGGATCCTGTCGCGGAAATTAACCAGATGGTCGGCTTTTTTATTTAATCCCGGTATCCTGACAAATTCGTGACTGATAGACTGTAAGGAATAAATTTTCTGTTTTTTGTAGATTGTTTCTTCCTTTTCCTGTGTGGGTTCTCTATCGCCGGTAAGTTTACTAAAGCTGTCTTTAATAATTGAAAAAAGATCACGTTTTTCTGTTTCTTCCTGTTTCTGCTCTTCATCAGCTTCTGCTTCACGTGCTTCTTTTCTGAGTTGTCTTCTTAATTTACGGATCTCCCGTTTTGATAATTTATCTTTCAGTTCCTCGGGTATTTCAGTTTCTTTCATACCTTCATCTTTCCTGAAGGCGGATTCCGGTTTTTTTTCCTCTTCGACCTTCACATATACTTCTTTTGTAACATAATCCTTTTTTTCTGCCAGGTAAAAAATTCCTTCATTTGTACTGACGTAAAGTTCATTTCCAAAGACTGTTAAGCTAACAGGTATTCCTTTGATGCCGGGATACGAGTTAAAATTCCTGACCGGTAAACGGATAGCAATTCTGCTTAATCCGTATGCATGTGATAGCCATATTCCATTATTCTGGTCTTTGCCAATTGAATTGATTTCATCATCAGGAAGGCCTGTTTGAATATTGATGGTATGAATTGTCTCACCGGTTCTTTTATTCAGGATAAGGCAACCTCCCAGCAGCGTGGAGAGGGCCATTCTACCTGTATCTATTTCAATCCCGTCCGAAATAATACTTTCATCAAGATATTGCTGATCTTCAATTTCATAATGACTGAATGTATGACCATCGAAACGGTAAAGCTGGTTTTCATCTGTTCCAACCAGTACATCACCATCTGTAAGGGGAAAACTGAATAATATTTCTGAGTTTCTGAAATCATCCCCTGTAAATTTTTGGATTAACGCGGAATCGGTCACCTCAAACAATCCAGAATCGACTATATTAATATATATCTTATTTTGATGGTTGATCAAACCTGCATAGTATCTGCCGGAATCGGATTCAAAATGAACAATTTCATTTGGATTATCCTTTCTGACCCGAAAAAGGTTATACTCCCCCGCAAAATACACATGTCTGCGGTCCTGTTCAATCATATAATATTCATCTGTGTTGTGATCTGATTGTAGAAGAGAATGGTAGATATATTGGCCATCAGGAGCTTTTTTGATATAAGCAATATCGTTTTTGCAACCCAGATAAATGTTACCTGATAACGGATCAGATTTTAATACCAGTGGATTATGTGGAGTGCTTAAGAGTTTTTTTTCCTTTGAGTCGAATAGATATATACCTTTTCGCACTGCAAAAAGCATAATCTGGTCAATATCCTGTTCGATGTCAAAAACCTGTCTGTCATAAAATTGGGTAAGATCCATGTGAAACATATATGGATATCCTTCCTGTGCCGCTGACGGGAGAATAGTTAATAAAGCGGTATAGATGTAAATGGATAGTATTTTTATTTTTTTCATAGTATTTAGGGCAATGGTTGCAATTACCTCAATGGTTACAATATTAACAATAGTATAGACAGTTATCAGAACGTCAAATCCCTTAACACACACACCAATTTACCAATATACCAATTGCTCGCTCTCGCGATGCCACAGACCTGCCTGCTGCGCCTTTGCGAAGCTTGCGCCTCCGCTAAAGCTTTGGCGGCACGCGGACGGCGAAGCAAGGCCGGCAGGCAGGCACATCCCGCTCGCGAATGTTTGCTGCGCAAACATTTCACCAATTCACCAATTTAATAATATACCCGACAGGATTATCCGGATTCAAAAAGTTTTCTGACAGTATTTATATTTTTTTCGTTTTGTATATTTTTTGCATTTGGAGTATAAAGGTAATCGATTATATCCTGGTATGCTTCAGTAATTTTTGATCTGACAATTTTCATCGTTGAATTCACCATGCGATTATCTTCGGTAAATGGTTCCGGAAGGATTCCAATGGCTGCCGGCAGCCAGCGCTGTGGGAACATATCCTGATATTGACCGCCGGTTCTGTAAATGGAGAGTTGATTTTCCAGTTCTTTCAGTGCAGCATGCCACCCCTCTTCTTTATCGGTGCTTAAATTATTTTCCGAGAGCCATCGTTTAATGATATCCCGGGATGAAACTACCAGCATCACCGAATAAGGTTTTTGGTTGTTATACATCATACACTGATCGATAAAATTACAGTGTTGCATCATGGCTTCTTCAATTCCTTCCGGACTGAATTTTTCACCATCATCGGCAATCAGGAGGCTTTTGAATCTTCCCAGGACGTAAAGGAATCCGTCTCCATCCATATATCCAAGGTCACCGGTATGAAGCCATCCATTTTTAATGGTGTTGTTCGTTGCTTCTTCGTTTTCCCAGTACCCTGCCATCACATTTTCACCTTTGACTACAATTTCACCTTTTTCTCCTTCCGGCAGTTCAGTACCATTTTCATCACAGATTTTCAGTTCAAGGTTGGTGACCAGATAGCCTGAAGACCCAAGTTTATGACGTTCTTCTGAATTAGAAGAAATCACGGGAGCTGCTTCTGTCAATCCATAGCCCTGGAACATGGGGATTCCAAGCGCATAAAAGAATTTCTGAAGTTCTATATCAAGCAGGGCACCACCACCGATGAAAAATCTTAACCTGCCCCCAAAACTTTCCCTGATTTTCCTGAATAATATCCTGTCATATAACCAAAGAAATGGTTTTAATAATGCTCTGTTTCTTTTACCACGATCCCAGCCTATGCCATTATAACGGTATGCAACTTTCAGGGCATGACTGAATAGTTTTTCAATCACAGTCCCTTTTTCACGCACTCCTTTCTCAATGTTCTTCCTGAAATTTTTTGCCAGTGCCGGAACACTTAACAGGAAAACCGGTTTTGTTTCCTTTATATTGACCGGAATATTTTTAAGTGTTTCTATTGGTGTTTTTCCCAGCTGTACCGATGCGAGACTTGCACCTGCTGATATCACGGTATAAATTCCGCATGTATGTGCAAAGGCATGATCCCAGGGCAGGATCAAAAGGGTTGTATACCATTCCGGTACCGGCATAAGACTTCTGGCTTGTTGAATATTTGCGTAATAGTTCCTGTGAGTGAGAATAATTCCTTTAGGGTCGGCAGTGGTCCCCGAGGTGTAACAAATATTTGCATAATCATCTGGCTTTACAGAAAGCCATCGTTCTTCGAATAATTCATCATTCTTTTCAAGGAACTGTTCTCCTTTATTACAAATATCCCCGTAGAATAATTCCTTTTCATTATAAGTTTCTTTTGGATCGAGGAGAATAAATTTTTCAAGATTTTTTAATTCATTTATTAATGGTTCCAGTTTTTTTGCCTGGTTGCCGGATGTAATGATCATCCTGGCTCCGGAATGTATGAGGCGAAATTTAAGTTCCGAGGGTTCTGCCAGCCTTACTGAAAGTGGTACATTCACGGCACCTGTGTAAAGAATACCCAGTTCACTGATCACCCAGTCCTTTCTTCCTTCTGAAAAAAGAGCAATTCTGTCACCCTTTTGAACACCCAGACTTAAAAGTCCTGCTGCAAAGCGATGCACTTCTTTCCGGATTTGCCGGTAAGTGAAAGGTTCATATTTGTCATTTTGCTTTTCAAGAAGAAGTACATTTTCAGTGTATTGAATCACGCTGTCTTCGAAAAGTTGGTTTAGTGTCTTCATGGAGAATAATTTTTTGGATGTAACCAAATTAAGAAAAAATCTTTTTTAAGCTATGTGCAGTCAAAATAAATCTTTACTATTCATAACACTTCTTAATTTAAATGCGCTATATTTGGAACTTCAGTAAATAATTCAGCTAATTTAATGGTGTCATGTAAGGTTTAACCTGCAACCTGCAACCTGTAACCTGTAACTTGCAACCTGTAACTTGCAACCTGTAACCTGTAACTTGCAACCTGTAACTTGCAACCTGTAACCTG
>CAZGOR010000348.1:0-4549 GCA_964527875.1 uncultured Bacteroides sp.
AGTATATTCAGATGAAAATTTGTAACGTAAATGAAATGAGAAATTTGGATAGCCGGGCTATTGAAGAATATGGTATTACACAGGAAATTCTCATGGAAAATGCCGGTCAGGCTGCTTATTTCACCATTTTGAAAGAATTTGGTATTAAAAAAAGGCATTTTGTGATTTTCTGTGGTGCCGGCAATAATGGCGGCGATGGATTGGTGGTGGCAAGAAAGATTTATTCCAATGGCGGGGATGTAACCGTTTTTATTGTGGGTGATAGCTCCGGGTTTAAAGGTGCTGCCAAACAAAATTTCGATATAGCTAATAAACTGCAAATTAAAATAATTGATCTGAAGGATATTTCATCGGCAAGGGAAACAGTCAACAGTTGTGATGCAATCATCGACGCAATTTTCGGAACAGGCCTTGACCGTGAAGTCAGCGGGGAATATAAAGATGTCATTGACTTGATTAACTGCAGCCAAAAGACAGTATTCAGCATTGATATCCCTTCGGGTATTCATGGAGATTCGGGACAAATAATTGGTACAGCGGTCAAAGCACATTATACAACTACGTTTGGTTTACCAAAAACGGGGAACCTGCTTTACCCCGGGTTTGAACAGGGAGGGAAATTGTATGTCACGCATATTTCCTTTCCGCCTGTTATGCAGTATTCTAATACATTGAAAATAGCTACTAACGATCCCGAACCCCTTCCTGAAAGAAGAAAAGACACACACAAGGGTAATTACGGAAAAGTACTGTTCATTGCCGGATCATCCAATTATCTGGGTGCACCTTATTTTGCTGCGTTATCCTTCCTGAAAGCTGGCGGTGGTCTTTCTTTTTTGGCAACACCCGAGTCTGTTTCAGCCTTTATTGGAAATAAAGGGAGCGAAATTATTTTTGTACCTCAAAAAAATACGAAATCAGGCAGCATCAGCCTTGAAAATAAGCAGCAACTTCTTCAATTTTCTGAAAAGGCAGACATGGTTGTTATAGGTCCGGGATTATCTTTAAATGAAGAGACTCAGACTTTAATAAGAGAATTAAGTGCTGAAATTAAAAAACCATTACTCTTAGACGGAGATGGAATAACTGCAGTTGCCAATGATTGGGAGTGTATTAAGAGTCGGAAAGATCCTACCATTTTAACGCCACATCTGGGTGAAATGGCGAGAATTACCAAACAAGAGATTGACGGGATTAATAACAACAAAATTGGCCTTCTGCAAAGCACAGCGCAGGAACTGAATGCCACGATTGTGTTGAAAGGAGCACATTCATTGATCGGTTATCCGGATAAAAGAGTATTCATCAACCTGAGTGGTAATCCCGGTATGGCAACTGCCGGCAGCGGTGATGTGTTAACCGGTACAATAGCTGCTATGTACGGACTAGGATTTCCGGTTAACGATGCGGTGCGTATGGGTGTGTTCATACATGGTTTTGCAGGTGATCTGGCAGCCAGGGAGAAAGGTGAAGATGGTCTCATCGCCGGTGATATCATGGATCGGTTACCTGCCTCCATGAAAGCTTATCGTGAAGAATTTAATTCAATAACAGAGCATTATTATCATAGTATTTATATTATTTAGTTAAAGATGTTACCCGCCTGCCAGTCTGCCGGCCGGCAGGTAGCATCTTGTTTTATATAGTGGCTGAAATGAAAGCATGGATACTTGAAAATCAGGCGCCGGTTGAAAAAAAACCGCTTGTGTTGAAAGAGCTTCCCGACCCTCACCCCAGAGATTATGAAATAAGAATAAAAAATATTGCCTGTGGCGTATGCCGTACTGATATTCATGTGGCTGAAGGCGATCTGCCTATTAAAAAATCACCATTGATTTTAGGTCATGAAGTCGTGGGGATTGTGGACGAAATAGGTGAAAAGGTAAGTCGTTTTAAGATCGGAGATAGAGCCGGAATTGCCTGGCTCAACAGTACGTGTGGTAAATGTAAATTTTGTCTTTCTGAACGAGAAAATTTATGTCCCCATGCGCATTTCACCGGCTGGGATACAGATGGTGGTTTTGCTGAATTTAGTATTATCTCTGCTGATTTTGCTTTTCATCTTGGTGAAAAACAACCGCTAGTGGAAATAGCACCCATGATGTGCCCGGGCATTGCTGGCTATCGTGCCTTCCGCCTCACAGGATTGCAGCCGGGAGATAAACTGGGACTGTACGGTTTTGGTCCTACTGCCACGTATGTATTGCAAGTAGCTAAACATAAAAATATTGAAGTTTATGTAATTACGCGCAGTGAAAAAAACAAGCGTGCCGCGAATGAAGTTGGTGCTGACTGGGTGGGTGGATATGAAGATAACATTCCTGCAAGGTTAGATGGTGGTATCATCTTTCCCCCGGCTGGTAATTTAGTTTCTCATGCTTTATCTCAGTTGAACAGTGGTGGCAGGCTTGTATTGGGCCCGGTAACAATGACGCCAATCGAAATTAAAGATTACAATCTCATCTGGCAGGAGCGTTCAGTAATTAGTTTGGCTCATATTACCAGAAGAGATGGTATCGAATTTTTAAATATCGCAGATCAGGTAAACCTTAAAGCGTCTGTTGAGGTTTTTCCGTTTGAAGAACTGCAGGAAGTATTCATTCGGGTTAAGAATGGAAAGGTGAATGGCAATGCAGTAATACAAATTGCTGAAGATGAGAAAAATTATTCCACCTGAAAAACAAAAAAAGCAAAAGGCACTTGAGGATCTTAATTGCCGGATCAGGGATTGTGAAAGATGCAGGCTCTCTGCTACCCGAAAACATGCACTTGTGGGGGAAGGGAATGTGGATGCTCATATCATGATTATTGCACTTTCTCCGGGGGAAAAGGAAGATTCAGAAAATAAGATGTTTATTGGCCCCTCCGGACACATTTTGAATCAACTGTTTCAGGTAGCTGGAATTGACAGGGACTCGGTATATATGACCAATTTGATCAAATGCATGCTGCCGAAAAACCGAAAACCTAAAATGGATGAAATCACATCCTGCAGTAAATTTTTGGATGAGGAAATCCCGATTATTCATCCTGAAGTTATTGTGCCTTTGGGTTATTATGCAACGCGGACGATTTTAACAAAATATCATGCTGATGCTCCTTCGGCCCGGGAGGATTTTTCAAAAATATATGGCAGGTTATTTTTCTCAGATGACCAGAAAATATTGCCCCTGCCACATCCGGCATCACTTATTTATAATCCGTCTTTTGAACGGGAGACAATAGAGAAATATAAAAGATTGCAAACTCTTTTGCATGACTGCAAATGGTTTTCAATGTGTCCCATGAAACGGTTTTATGAAACGGGCAGGCTTGAAAGAAAATGGATCAAGCTCTATTGTAAAGGGGATTGGGAAAATTGTGTCCGCTATGAAATGGAAGAAAAGGGTCATTATCATCCCGACTGGATGCTCCCGGATGGAACGCTGGATGAAAATTTAAAGAAATTGTGATCTAAATCGGTAATGAGCAAGTATTATCCTCAATCAAAAGTAGAAATCAATGGATTGATGGCAAGGTATTATGATGCTATACTTAATATAGCAACATTTGACAAATATTCTTCATTTATAAAAGGATCCATTGAATTGATGGAAATTAAACCGGAAGACAGAATTCTTGACCTGGGAGCAGGTACAGGCAGGAATGCTTGTTTGATGGCAAAGTATCTTTCGGAAAAAGGGGAAATAATCGGTATTGATATTTCACAGGAGATGATTCGCCAGTTCAGGAAAAAATGTATTAATTATCCCAATGCGAAGATAATCTTTGCCAGGATTGACAAGTCATTACCTTTTAGAGAAGAATTTGATATCGTTTTTATTTCTTTTGTGCTCCATGGATTCCCTCAGGATGTTAGAGAAGTGATTATAAAGAATGCTTTTGACGTGCTAAAGAGTGATGGAAGTTTTTTTGTTTTGGATTATAATGAATTTTCTTATAAAGAGATGCCGTTCTATTTAAAGATTCCTTTTAAACATATAGAATGTTCTTATGCCTTTGATTTTATCGAAAGAGATTGGAAGCAGATACTGAAAAGTAATAATTTCTCTGGCTTTGAAGAGTTTTTCTTTTTCAGGAATTATATAAGATTACTGAAAGCTACAAAATTGGATATCAATAAAGAAAATAGTTTAAGAGTTGCCATCCCAACAAATGATGGAATATCTATTTTTCCAGGAATGCTGGGAATGGCAAAAGAGATGTTCATTTACGAAATAAAAAATGGAAAACAATTCAGGCTTATTGATAAAAGAACGAATCCCTATGAAAGCACATTGCAACATTTAAAGACATTGGATGTGTATGAATTAATTCGTGATTGCAGGATCATTATTTCTGCAAGAATCGGTAAAAAAGGAATTGAAAGACTCCGGAAAAGAGGAATAAAACTTTTTTTCATAAAGGGGAATATAGAAAAAGCCCTGAATGAAGTCATCAGGGAGGGAGGTTAGCATATTTGTTTATGATTGGGATATTAAATTACAACACGTTGATATTTAATAATTTTCAACTTACAACTAGCAACTTGATTTAATTAATATGAAAC
>CAZGOR010000349.1:0-4538 GCA_964527875.1 uncultured Bacteroides sp.
TTATAAAGGGAATCGGCATGGTTAGACTTTCATTTTTGCTCATTATCACCATACTACTAATCACAGGTTGTGGTAAAGATGAATTATCTCCATCTGAAATGCTCATCGGGCAATGGGAATTGGTATACATTCAACGCATGGATACCGTATTCTTTAATACAAGGTATAAAGATGGATATGTAGCAAGGCAAATAAATTATAATGGTGATCCCCTGATTATTAGTTATGATACTTTAGGCAATTTTCGGTGGCATACCGATTTACCCTGGTCATTTATATCATCTCATTATGAAGAAACCTATAATCTAATATTTTATATTGAAATATTTTCGGAAGGTACATGGGAGATTACCGAAGAATGCAGGGATTTGAATAACAACCCTTTGTTTTCATGGCAATACACATGTACCTGGCAGCGGGTGGAAAAAGGAATTAATAATTATGAATTTTATTTTGAGAGAGGGGATCCATTTACCAATCAATACCCATCAAAAGTATTTGCCGGTGATTATAGTATTAAAGTGTATGATGAGGACATAAAAAGAAATCATTTTACAATTCATGAAACAAGTTTTACTGAACCTGGTTCAAATGGAATCATGACTTATGAGTTTAAAAAAAAATAATCAGCTTATAAAAAATCCTTGTATATTGAGGGACTTTCGCAAAAGTCCCTGAGAAGTTTTTTTACAGTATTGGTACATTTTTTTTGTTTTATTCTGTAAATGCTCAAATCATTGTTGAGTAAATAAAACCAGGTTTAATTGACAGCTGAAAATTGAGAACTCAGAATTTTGAACTCAAAAACTTTGAACTTTGAACTATTTATATACGATTCCCACATACCCTACCCAATGTCTTATATCTGCAGGAGCTGTTGTGCCCATTCCGAGGTCATTAACGGGAATATTCGGATGATCGATACTCGTCAGGTAACCTGCATTGGTGCCTGTCAGTGTGATTCCTTCAAGTCCTGCAAGCTGATAGCCGGTTAACAGTCCAAGGGGTATGGCATATCTGCCGCACCATCTCCATTTATATTCTTTATAGTTCTCGTCCTGAACAGTATAATGGCAGAATTTCCTGACTTTTTCAGGATCCAGGGGACCGCAGAGCGTGGATTTGATTATTTCTTTTTCCCGTGCAATGGCTTTATTGTAACCGGCCGTATCGGGGCCAAATGGTGCATAATTATTTCCATCCCAGCCTTCGTCTCCATAATGTACAGCATCGTTGGAGACCAGGATAGTGAAATCTTTTCCCCATTGCATGTGATCTTCTTCAGCTGCATCATGAATTGAAGCTGCCAGGGATTTTGAAATGACCATCATCCGGTCGTAGGACATATACGGAACAAGGATTGGTATGATCTCTGTTTCTTTATTGTAATATTGCAGAAATGGTACAAGGGCTTCAATGGAATACTCGATGATGTGCATGGAATCATGAATTGTGTAAAGATCCTCTTCCAGTCTTTCAATGATTGATTCCCTCAGCTTTGAAACGGGTGCATTACCATAAGGTCCTTTCCAGTATTCATGCTGGTCGAAAATAATTTTGTCCTCAAGTCCGAAATCCATGGCCCTGTGTGCAACACCCAGTACAATGACAAGCGGCGACCTGATCTGACTGATCACAGCAGGATAAAGTGCTCCCACATATGTATAATCGTCATGAGGGGATATGGCAAGTTTTGCAGGATCATCAGTAATATCTTTACATGGATGCAGTTCTTCGTACATAAAAAACCGTTCCATCCTTGTCATGATACTGTCCATTTGCCATGAGTATTGAGCAAATCCAATGGTGTCAACAGGCATACGTATTAATCCTGTTTTCCTGGTTACCGGTGAAGAGCAGGAATAAATAAAAAACAGGTATAAAGAAAAATTGATAATGTAAGTGAATGCTTTCCTGGAGATCATCAATACATTGTTTTAGTTCTGTTGTAATAATAAACTACCAAATTATTAAATTTATTGGATTATATGATCGTTTCAGGAAGAGAATAGTTTACATTTAATTTTAGAAATCCTGCTTCTCAAAAAAAATGATAAAAAATCCAATATATATCATATCGGTAATCATCCTCTTTATATTTCAGTTGTTCATATCAAATGTATATGGTCTGAACAACCGGTTAGATCGAAGCGAATCCCGAATGATATTACCTCAGGATTCACTTACCGGCTTCAGTGATCCCTCAGAAATTGAAACATTTTTTGATAATGTATTTGAAGAGGAGATGGAGAGACGGCCTATTCCCGGTGCCGTTTTTTCACTGGTAAAAGATGGGAAGATCCTTATTATGAAAGGATATGGACTGGCCAATGTTGAACAGGAGATACCTGTTGATCCATATGAAACTACATTTTTTGTTGCTTCTGTATCGAAATTATTTACAGTAACAGCTATCATGCAACTTGTGGAACAGGGTAGACTTGATCTGTATACGGATGTCAATAATTACCTTACTGTTTTCAAGATTGATCATAATTTTCCCCAACCGGTGACCATCGCAAATTTGCTGACACACACCGGAGGTTTTGAGGAAAGAATGCTGATACTGGCTTCATTCTCTGAATCGGATATGTTATCCGGAGAAGAATACCTGACCATGGGTAAACAGCCCCGTGTTTTACCCCCGGGGAAATATATCAGTTATTCCAATTATGGATATACCTTGCTGGGATATATTGTGGAGGAGGTTACCGGTGTTCCGTTTGAAAAATATATTGATCAGCATATCCTGAAACCTTTGAATATGCAGTCCAGCAGTTTCAGTTATCCCGATAGTTTGATGTCCAGGCTGGCATGCTCTTACATCTATGCCGGAAATTCCTGGAAGCCTTTGCCAGTCCTGTATGTAAATGTCGGCCCGGCAGGTGCATTGATATCAACAGCTTCAGATATAACCAATTTTATGATCATGCATTTGCAAAACGGGGTGTTCAGAGATGCAACAATATTGCAGGAAGAAACTGTTACTCAGATGCATGGGCAGCTATTCACCCAGCATCCCAAATTGCCGGGATGGTGCCATGGGTTTTATGAGGGGGAAATAAATGGCAGGAGAGTGATTCAGCATGAAGGAGATATGAATAACTATTTAAGCCTTCTTGCCCTGATACCGGAAGAAAATATAGGACTCTTTATATCAATCAACGGGGGGAAAGGAATCATTTCTAAATTCCGTGAGATTGTCCTTAACCGGTTCATGGATCATTATTATCCTTCTGAAAAAAAAGAAAAATACACAGATGAATTGTTTATGATGAATGATATCAATCGTTTCCGGGGGACCTACAGACTTAACAGATATTCGAGACTTTCTTTTGAGAAAATCCTGGGTGCTGTACTGGAAAGCAGAATAAAGGTCAATCCTGATCATTCACTTACTGTTTATTTCCCATCAGTATTGAATGAACCACCATCCCACTGGATCAGGGTGGATACCCTGTTGTTCCGTAACAAAACAGATGGGACATATATGGCATTCTATGAGAATACAGACGGCAGCATCACATATGTTAATTACGGTGTGGAAGTTCCGGCAAATCATGAAAAAATACCGTGGATTCATTCAGGGATATTTAACCTGTTCTTAATTGCAATCATCCTGATATTTTTTATTTCTGTAATCCCCGGATGGCAAATTGTATGGCTGGTTAGAAAGATCAGAAAACGCAGAAAAGAAAGAGGAATTTGGGAGAAACGCATCAGGTCGACAGCAATCCTGGTTTCAGGGCTCAATTTATTATTTATAATAGTATTAATGATAGCTTTGATTACTGCATTTGGACAGTTGACATCAGATAATCCGGTTGTATTTGTGATTGTTTTTATGATCCCGCTCATTGCAGCACTACTGACAATCGTACTGATTACCTTCCTGATTCATGTCTGGAAACATAAACTCTGGAAACTTAGCGGAAGAATATATTTCACGGGAGTTGTGATAGCTGCCACAGCATATATCTGGGTGCTGAATTACTGGAATTTTTTAGGATTCCACTTCTAGATTTAATAATTTCAATAATATTTCATAAATTACCTGTGTGAAATCAAAAAAATCAGATAAAGCCGATCTTGAAGCTAAAAGGGTTATTTTCCTCGAGATTGGTTTTATCATTACCCAGTTGATCTGCCTGGGCTTTCTGGAGTGGAAGACTCCTGTTGATTATTCACAAAAGGTTTATGTTACACTTCCGGAGATGGAGTTTGAGGAGGAAGTTATTCCAGTAACCCGTCAGGAATATGACAGACCATCAGTGGATGTTGCTGTCCTTGCAAGATCCGAACTGGATAAGACAAAAGGTAAACTTGCCGGTCCCAACATCCTGAGGATTGTAGACGATGCAGCTGAAATCAGTGACGAACTGACTGTTGGTGATCAGGAAGCTGACCAGTCGACACAGGTTGCAGTTATTGATATACAGGATGTGGTTGTGGAAGAGGAAGTGGTGGAAGAAGAGATTTTTTTTCTTGTTGAGGAGATGCCACAATTCAATGGTGGTGATTTGAGTGAGTTTCAGAGA
>CAZGOR010000350.1:0-4517 GCA_964527875.1 uncultured Bacteroides sp.
CTTCTGCATTGTTTTATAAATGCTATTTTTCTTTTTCCTTAAAAGTAACATTTAGGTTAATTTTTATTATTATATTCTTTTTTTGATAACTCCATAATATAAATATATTTTTACCATATAATGTCGTTAAATCACAGATAAAAATATTTTATACATATTTAGTACTTCTCTTTTATAATACTTCAAAATATCAACAATTATGAACGTGAATGACATCATGAATGATCTGGTGAAGAAACATCCGGGTGAAGTGGAATACCACCAGGCTGTCAGGGAGGTTCTGGAGTCTATTGAACAAGTATATAATGAAAATCCCCAGTTTGAATCAGCAGGGATTATTGAACGGATCATTGAGCCCGACAGGGTTTATATGTTCAAGGTTCCCTGGGAAGACGATCAGGGGAAGGTGCATGTTAATTTGGGTTACCGGGTCCAGTTTAACAATGTCATAGGGCCTTACAAGGGTGGGCTCAGGTTCCACCCAAGTGTTAATCTGAGTATACTGAAATTTCTCGGATTTGAACAAATTTTCAAAAACAGTCTCACTTCTCTGGCCATGGGTGGTGCCAAGGGAGGATCGGATTTTAATCCGAAAGCGAAATCAAATTCAGAGATCATGCGTTTCTGCCACTCTTTCATGCTTGAGCTCTGGAGGATTATCGGTCCATCGACGGATGTGCCTGCCGGGGATATCGGTGTCGGTGCCAGGGAGATCGGTTACCTTTATGGTATGTACCGGAAGCTGGCAAGAGAAAATACGGGTGTTTTAACCGGGAAAGGTCTGGATTGGGGCGGCAGCCTCATCCGCCCGGAAGCAACAGGTTTTGGTGTCGTTTATTTTACACAGGAGATGCTTGCCACCAGGGATGAAACGATCGAGGGGAAGACCATTGCCGTATCAGGATTTGGTAATGTGGCCTGGGGAGTGGTTAAGAAAGCAACAGAACTCGGGGCGAAGGTTGTAACACTTTCCGGCCCTGATGGATATATCTATGATAAAGAAGGTGTGTCGGGTGAGAAGATCGATTATATGCTTGAACTCAGGGTTTCCAATGAGGATGTTGTCAAACCCTATGCTGATAAATTCGGTGGTGTTGAATTTATTGAGAGTAAGCATCCATGGGAGGTAAAGTGTGATATTGCCCTTCCCTGTGCTACCGAGAATGAACTCAATGAAGAGGATGCCAAAAAACTTATTGAGAATGGCTGCCTATGTGTATGCGAGGCAGCTAATATGCCATGTACACCCGGAGCAATAGAGGTTTTCCTGCAGCATAAAATGTTATACTCACCCGGTAAAGCAGCTAATGCAGGTGGTGTCGCGGTGTCGGGACTCGAAATGTCGCAAAACAGCATGAAGCTGAACTGGCCCAGGGCTGAAGTCGACCGCCGGCTGCACGAGATCATGAAAAATATCCATGCGGCATGTGTATATAACGGTTACGAACCGGATGGTTATATTAACTATATGAAGGGAGCGAATATTGCAGGATTCCTGAAGGTGGCCAATGCGATGATGGATCAGGGAGTCGTATAGTATAGTTCTCGGTTCTCAGTTTTCAGTTCTCAGTGGGTGTGGGTATTGAGTTGCTGGTTTCTGGTGGGTATGGGTTAGGGTTGAGGGTGTGTTTACTCATACGATGACTTCAAGTCATCGTATGAGTGAGAATCAAAATATCTTCGGGTATTTCGACGGATTAAACATATACATCATACCATATACAGTCTCAAACACATCCTCTGTGTTTGGGTTGGAGAAATAATCGCCATCCGTGCCATAGGGTGGGCGGTGTTCCCGCTGAGTGATCGTGCGGGGTTCTGAATCGAGGTATATGAATCCGCCCTGTTCTTCAAGAACTTTCTGCATCATATATGAAGTGGCTCCTCCCGGCACATCTTCGTCAAAGAATACAATTTTGTTTGTTTTCTTTAATGAATCAAGTATGACGCCATAGAGGTCGAATGGGAGAAGGGTTTGAACATCAATAAGTTCAGCTTTTATATTGAATTCTGCAAGCTGGTTGACCGCTTCACCGGCAATCCTGACACATGATCCGTATGTAACAATGGTGATATCATCTCCTTTCTGAATAACCTCAGGCATACCGAGCGGTACTTTGAATTCACCCATATTCAGCGGTCGGGGTTCTTTCAGCCTGTATACATTCAATGGTTCAATGACAAGGGCCGGATCATCACCCTCCAGCAGGGTATTGTAGAATCCTGCTGTCCTGGTCAGGTCTCTTGGTACGCAAACATAAACACCACGAATAGAATTGATCACCATACTCAGGGGAGATCCCGAGTGCCACATTCCCTCAAGCCGGTGTCCCCTGGTGCGGATGATCAACGGTGCAGCCTGTGTCCCGTTTGTCCTGTATTGCAATGTGGAAAGATCATCGCTCAATGTCTGCAACCCGTAAAGGAGGTAATCAAAATATTGTATTTCAGCTATGGGCCTAAATCCCCTGAGGGCTAAACCAATACCCTGACCGATGATCGTTGCTTCACGGATGCCTGTATCTGTGATCCTGAGTTCACCATATTTTTTCTGAAGTCCTTCAAGTCCCTGGTTGATATCACCGATCTTACCCGTATCTTCTCCGAAAGTTACAAGAAGTGGATATTTTGCAAAAAGACTATCAAAATTATCCCTGAGTATCTCACGCCCGGATACCATGTCTGGCTTATCATCATAAACAGGTTTTATTTCCCTGATATTCAGTACGGATGTCGGACGTTCATTATATAGATTAGTATTGTACTTAATCCGTGTATGATCGTAATTTTTATCCAGCCAGGTATTTAATTCAGTTTGAAGCTGAACCCTGAAGGGACAATCCGGACAAATAAGTCTGAGAATTTTTTTTGCAGTTGAAAAATTGTCTTTCCTGGTTGGGTGAAGAACTTTTTTCAGGTTCGTGGCAAGTGTTGTGATCTTATCAAATTTATCATTTTTACATAAGCAGGATTTATCATCCAGGATCTTCAATAACTGGTCTCTTTCCTGCCTGATTGGTTCGATATAGTTTAACCAGGCTTTGTCTTTTGCTTCCCGGGTTCTTTTCATAGCCTGATTTTCAATTTTATCCAGCTGTTCCCCGTTTGCGATGTTGGAGGAGATGATCCATTTCCGCATTTTTCTGATCGGATCATATTCCTCTTCCCATTCCAGCCGTTCCTTTGATTTGTATATCTCGTGGGGTCCGAAAGAGGAATGTCCCAGTGGTTGTGTCATCTCTTCTATATGAAAGAGAACCGGCGCATGGTCTTTCCTGCACCGACTCAGGCCTTCTTCAAACGTTTTGCATAAACCCGGGTAATCCCAGCCCTTACACTTGTATATAAGGATTCCTTTCTGCAGCTCGTCCTGTTCAAATCCTTTCATCACTTTGGATATGCTTGACTTTGTTGTCTGGTATTCCTTTGTCACCGATATACCGTACCCGTCATCCCATACTGCAAGGGTCAGAGGAATCTGCAGCACACCAGCGGCATTGATGGTTTCAAAGAAGTGTCCTTCTGAGGTGCTGGCATCGCCGATCGTTCCGAATGCGACTTCATCACCGTTGGATGTTAAGCCGGGATATTCCTCAAGATCAGGATTGTTCCTGAACAGCTTTGATGCATATGCAAGCCCGAGCAGTCTGGGGAGCTGGGCTGCTGTTGGTGACATATCGGCGGCGGAATTTTTTTGTGCCATAAGATTACATGGAGATCCGTCGTTGTTGCGGTTTGGTGTGGAGAAATGATTGTTCATAAGCCTTCCTGAATTGCCCGGATTGATCTCAGGGTCTGTGTCGCCGTATAATTGGGCAAACAGTTGCTCAGGTTGACAAATACCGGCTGCAAGCATAAAAGTCTGATCTCTGTAATATCCCGATCTCCAGTCCCCGTTCCTGAATTGTTTGGCCATGGCGATCTGGGCAATCTCCTTGCCGTCACCAAAAATTCCAAATTTCGCCTTCCCGGTAACCACCTCCTTGCGGCCGAAAATACTGCATTGCCGACTTATATTCGCGATCAGATAATCATGAAGCACTTCCAACCTGAATTCATCGTATGTTAGTTTGGAATTCTTTATGGAATGATTTTTCATGGACTTATGTAATAATCGGATAATAATAAAAACAAAATTAATGAATAAATGTGTCCGGTTTCCAACCGGACTGGAATATACACCCGTTCTCCTGTTATTCAAGTGTTAAACATCCCGGTTGAGTATAATTTTTCAACATAATACATTATTTTAGTGTCCTGAAATGAGAGAAACCAAGACACATTATTCATTTCATTATAAAACGGGCCAGATTTTTAATTAACCGAATATAAAAGGATTTTTTTTCATTTATGCTCAAGGTATTATTATTATCCGCATTACTGATATTGATTGCCACACTGGCACTGGCTATCAGGATCATTATTAAGCCGAAAAGTGAATTCTCAGGAGGTTCGTGCAGGTCGTCGGATGGTAAACTGCGTGAGAAAGGTATCGAATGTACATGCGGGAAAACCGA
>CAZGOR010000351.1:0-4499 GCA_964527875.1 uncultured Bacteroides sp.
AAAAAACCTATTTCCCCCAAGAAAAATCACAAAATAAAAGAGCGCCCAAAAAATGCCCCTGAAAGGGGCTAAGCCCAACAAAGCTGGGCAATAATTTTGACTGAGGTGTCAATAAAGTTCTTTGATAATTGAAAAAACATCGCACCGAAATGATCAAAATATGGGGGTCTCAGGCTTATAGTCTGATGTTCTGATCCACATACTTAAATCCGGTTATGACGTCCCGAATAACCCTGACGTTCAGTTTACGCAAACTAATGACGTATCAGGAAGTATTGATAAAGGTTTTAAAAAATTGGTCAATTTGTTGATAATTAGTTATTTTGGTGAATTTCTTGTTGATAAAAAGTTCGAACTTCGTTCAGGAGTTGCCGACAAATTCAAAATTGGTCCTGTCGCTTTCGCGACAGGATTTTTTGCTTTTTCAGGCTGCGTTAAAAACTTGTTTTTATAAGCAGAATGAAAAAGTAAAAAACAGCCAGAGGCTTACTAATTTTGAATTTTAGTCTACCCTATGGTGGATCGCGAGTCCCCCGAGTATTCGGGGGATGAGCAATCCAGTTTGTTTCTTATTTTCGACCTGTCAGGTTTTGATCAACCTGACAGGTCTGCTACCATTAAAAGCTTGCTTTCATAAGTAGTTCGAAAAAGATAAATGACCTGCCTTCGCTAAAGCTTCGGCAGGTTATTTTGAGATTATACCATCCCACTATTCAGATAACAAATATTTAGCAATTACGTATAATTATAGTTACTTTGTTAATTGAATCATTGATCTTCACTCCGGATGAAAAGGGAGTTAGCTTTATTTATCACTTTCATTGGTTTTTCAGCATTGATAACAGCCCAGTCACATTGGGAATCAATTATTCTTGCCGAAAACCAATGGAGCTATTTACCTGCAACCAGTCCACCACCTGACGGCTGGTATCTCCCTGCTTTTAACGACAATAACTGGAGTACCGGTCCGGGCGGTATCGGTTACGGTGATGGGGATGATTTAATAGTCATTGATGCAGTTAATTCATTATATCTGAGAATTACTTTTCAACTGGAAAACAAATCTGTCATTGAACAACTCTTACTCGATATCGATTATGATGATGCATTCATAGCTTATCTTAACGGTCATGAGGTCGCCCGGTCGCCCAATGTGACTGATGATCCTCCTCAGTTTAACAGCGGTGTAAGCATTGATCACGAAGCATTAATGTATTCCGGAGGACAGCCGGAGCGTTATGAAGTATCAGTTGATGAACTTGTTAATGGGGAAAATACACTTGGCTTACAAATACTTAATATCTCCATCAGTTCCTCCGATCTTACAGGTCTGGTTTTTCTGAATGCCCTGGTCAACAGTGAGGATATTCTTTTCAGTGATGTGCCGGAATGGTTCAGAGAACCACTTACTTTTGAGGAAAGCAATCTGCCTATCATTGTAATCAATACTTTTGGGCAGGTAATACCTGATGAGCCAAAAATTAATGTTCATATGGGTATCATTAACAATGCCAGCGGAATAAATAAGATAACAGATCCGTTTAACGGCTATGACGGAAATATTGGGATTGAGATCAGGGGTTCTTCATCGCAGATGTTTGAAAAGAAAAATTACACTGTTGAAACCAGGACTTCCACGGGAGAAAACAATAACGTACCATTACTTGGCATGCCGGAAGAGAATGACTGGGTGCTCCATGGCCCTTACTCGGATAAGACCCTGATGCGTAATGGACTCACTTTCCATCTTGGGAATCAAATGGGCCGGTGGGCTCCACGGACCATATTTTGTGAGTTGTACATCAACGATGATTATCGCGGGGTTTACCTTTTAATGGAAAAGATCAAACGCGATAATAACCGCGTGGATATCTCAAAGCTGAATCCCGATGAAATCACAGGATTAGATCTTACAGGTGGGTACATCCTGAGTATAGACCGGGTTGATAATTACTGGATATCACCTTATCCGGGAATGTATGGCGGTGTTATCAAAATCAATTACATATATCCCGATTATTCGGATATGCCTTACCAACAAAAACAATATATCAAAAATTATGTCACCTCATTTGAAAATGCACTGGGTGGAAAGCATTTTCGTGACCCCGACCAAGGCTACAGGGCTTATGCTGATGTCAACTCTTTTATCGATTATTTTCTAATCAACGAACTAAATCGTAATGTCGACGCTTACAGATTAAGCGCATTCTTTTATAAGGATAAAGGTGGTAAAATTCATATGGGACCATTATGGGATCATAACCTCTCTTTTGCAAATGCCGATTATTATGACGGTTTTAATCCACAGGGATGGGTTATGCATGGCATTGAGGCAGGCGATTGGTATCAGGTCCCATTCTGGTGGGAACGCTTCCGCGAGGATGACTTCTTTAATATAGAGATGAAAAAACGGTGGCAATATCTTCGTCAGGAAATATTCAGCCTGGACAATATCTTCGAATATATCGACTCCGTCACAACACTGCTTGATGTTGCCAAAGAACGGAATTTTTATCGTTTTCCTGTATTAGGTAATTATGTCTGGCCGAACTATTTCATAGGAAATACATATGAAGAAGAGATCAATTTTATGAAAGATTGGATTGCTGACCGTCTCGATTGGATGGATTCACAGATAGAACTAATCAATCCGGTGAATAAAAATGAGATTGCAAACGCGTATGAAACATATGCGTTCCCAAATCCTTTCAGTAACGAGGTTACTATCCGGACAATGCTCTATGATTCTGCCCTGGTAACCATAACCCTTTATGATATTGTCGGACAACAATTTTATAAATTGGAAAGACAATGTCTTTCAGGACTCAATGATTTTACTATATCAAACGCAATGTTCAATAATCAAACCGGAATTTTCATATACGAGGTCAGAATCAATGGCAGAAAATTAACAACCGGCATGATTGTGAGGTATTGAAATCCGTGAGTCGTGAATGGTCCACCGAAATTCGTAAACTATTAATGAATTAAGTCTGTAAGTCAGTGAGGCGAAAGGACAATATTTAAACTACCTATTTCAACCGGATTTTCGAATATTGAAACATTTAAATGCACACCATTTGCACTCAAATTCTTTTTAAAAATATAAATTGCTGTAAATCTAAATGAATTAATTCATTTGAATTTAACTCCCCTAAAAAAATTGTAATGTAGACTTGGTTAAAAATTCTGTTTTGAACATAACAAAAAATGTGGATTTAAATATAGGGAGGTAGCTGATAGAAATGAATAAGCTGAATCTGATTTTGTTAGACTAATAATCTGCGAAACAGATAATCAACTAAATTTATCATTTCAATTCTTCGTGGACTAAGGAAGATGTTGATAATATGTGTAGATTGAGATTATTTGTCACCATAGCATTTGGCTTTCCTTTCAGATATATATGAAGATACCAAGATAAATAATAAACAAAGGATTAGTATCAAGTTCTGATAGATATAAGATTACAGGAACATTTTATTAATAGAGATTAGTTTGTTAACACGAATTTTTTAATTTTGTTTATATCCTTTCAAACTCTGTAAAGTGCCGGAAACAAATAAGGAACATAATCTGATTAAAAATTTAATCAAAGGAGACGCACATTCATTTGATGAAATTTATGAATTATATAACAAAAGAGTATATGCATTTTCGTTTCGTAATTTAAAAAATAAGGAAGATGCAGAAGGGGTTGTTCAGGAGGTATTTTTAAATCTATGGAAAGACAGGATTAAATTAAAAGAATTAAAAAGCTTAGATGCCTGGATATTCACTATAAGCTTTAATGTTATCCGCAGGCATTTCAGAAAATTAACAAGGGAAAGGAAACATCTTGAAAAATTTAAAGAAACCACTTTAACTAATGATTCCTCTACAATTACAGAAGTGGAATATCATGACCTTCTTGAAAAAGCAGAAAAAATCGTTGAGAAATTGCCACCCCGTCAAAAAACCATTTATATGTTAAGTAAAAAAGAAGGTTTGAGCAATACAGAGATCTCCAAGAAACTGAATATTACAAAAAAAACAGTTGAAAACTATCTCACCTATGCTAAAGCTTTCATTAAAAAGAAACTTGTTAATGAACGCTTATTAACTCTTCTATTCTTCTGGTTATTTATCAAATAAAATTATATTTCATCTTTTCCCCTTGAACGAATACGACACTCGAGAAGGAAGCGGTTTAATTCGCTGTTCCCCGGATTGAAAAAAGAGTTCGGTGTTTGTACAGGGATTCTATAACTATTGATTATTTTGCCACGTTCAGCAAAATATAGATATCATATATTTATTTAATCTAAATAGATATTACGAATTGTTTTGGGAGTTTTAGTTATTTCCGGGAACTATTTATAAAAGCATTTAAACTAACTTTCTTTTTATAGGTTGTTTAGGTTTAGTCGGTCAGTTAGGGTTAATCTTGTTGGTTGAAAGGTATGAGGCTGTCTAAAAAGTAGGATAAACCACAGAGTCCACAGAGTTTTCACAGA
>CAZGOR010000352.1:0-4494 GCA_964527875.1 uncultured Bacteroides sp.
CGAATTGATCTGCGAATATCTGCGAGAAGCCTTTAAAAACTTTTTAGACAGCCTCTTTCAGTTACAATTTATGATACCTCTATCTGACGGGCTGGCTTAATTTTGGCATAATCTCTTTTTGGAATCGAAACATATAATATGCCGTCATTGTGTTTTGCCTTGATCTTTTCACTATCAACTGTTTCAGGCAATGTGAAAGAACGGCAGAAAGAGTTGTAACGAAATTCCTTTCTGACGTAATTATCATTCTGGTCTTCAACCTTGTCTTCTTTTTCAGAAGAAATGGTTAATCTGTTATTTTCCAGATCAATTTTAAAATCATTTCTATTGAGGCCCGGAGCAGCAATCTCTATAGTGAATTCATCATTGCCCTCAATGATATTTACAGCTGGCATACTTTTGAATGAGCCACTGTAAAGAACCTCAGGCATATAATCTTTCTCGAAAATATCATCCCACATACCGGGAAATGATCTGTAAATTCTTGGTAACATTTGATGGTCCTCCTTATCTTTTAATTATACAATATTGTTCGTTGTAATAGATATTGTCAATTTATATACCAGATATTGATCTGGAAGTAAAAGTGATATGAATCGGGCATATTATATGACAAAAGGGCACTTGAGGTAATAAATACATGACAATATGGCACTTTGATACGTTTTATTTACTTATTTTCATTTACAAACTGGCTTTAAAAGTAAATCTGCATCTTGTTTATAAATAAAAGACCATGCTATGGAGGTTTAATGAACGTTTTTATGTCCTTGTTGAAAGCCGGCTTACAAGTAGCATCAACAGGGGATTAAATGTCCCGGTTGAAAACCGGGCTCTACATGTTACATCCTGACCTGCTAAATGGTTCGACTAAAAGTCGACCTACATTAGAATAATTTAGATGATGGTCGAGGCTGTCTAAAAAGTCTATTAAAACATTTAACCACAGAGGAAACAGAGATTAAACAGAGTTCACAGAGGTTTGATATTAAGAAAGTTACTTCTCTGCGGACTCTGTGAAAACTCTGTGGACTCTGTGGTTTATACTACTTTTTAGACAGTCTCTTTATTAACATTATCGGCTGCCGGTAGAGCCCGTCTTAGCCGGGACAATCAATTCATTGGCGATGTTTATAACCTCCAGCTTTTTATATTAAATGATGTTTCAGATTACTGGAATATCTTATATGGTTTAAAAAACCATTAATAATGTTCATAATCTTTTCAGGTACAGCATATTTAGAAATGATATAAATGATATATATTTGTTTATTAAAGAAATCGAAAATTCTTTCACTATGTCTGTTACAGTAAAACGATACAACATTTCTTTCCGTCCTGATGCAAGCAGGGTCATTGCCAGATTTTTATATACGGGAGATGAACGGAGCATGAATGTAATCAGGAACGTTCTGGTGATGTCAGATGAAGAGGTAAGACTCGCTTTGAGTCATGTATTACGAGGATATTCTAAACGTCACCGGAACATTTCCAAAATATTTGAAACTCATTTTAGTAAAATAACTCACTTATTTGAAAGTCTTGATGTAAAACCGGATGATCTGGATTTAAAAAAGAAAGTATTGATTGGATCTTATTTCACAATGGAATATTCAATTGAATCCGCCGCATTTTTTAATCCTTCTATTATTGAGCATCCTGACCAGAGCGAACTGGGGCCGAATGAGTTACGTGTCATTCTGAGTTTCAGGGCCACTGGAGAGGGGCATATTTCATCACTGGTATTTCGAACAGGTGTTCTTGACAGGAAGAACAATCTGACACTGGAGGAAGCGGGGCAGATGCTTGATGAAGCAGAGGTGATCAAACGTCATGTGTATGACAAGGAATCATTTATGAAAAAGCTGGATGAAATGCAGACCTTTAACAATATTGTTCCGCCAGCTCTTGTGCTTGATGAGTTGGGAGATAATTTTACATACGGGGAACTCAAACGGTGTGTGCAGAATGCAAGAGAAAATCTTGAATTGTCCGCATCCAAGGAAATCCTGTTAAGTGAGATCATGTGGCTTGCTTCCTCCCACTATGAGATTCAATTTTCACTTGATACTGCTATTTCAGAAAGGGTTATTTTTCCGATTTCTGAAACAGAAAAGAACGGGATTGAAGATGCCCGCTGGGTAAAATTCACTAATGATGACGGATCTAATGTATATTATGCAACCTACACTGCCTATGATGGAATGGTGATTTTACCAAAGATGATGGAAACAAAAGATTTTTATCATTTTAAAGTGTTGCCTCTCCATGGTGAAATTGCACAAAATAAGGGGATGGCATTATTCCCGAGAAAGATTAAAGGTAAATATGTGATGCTTTGCCGGATTGACGGAGTAAATAACTATATTGCCTTTTCGGATCAGATAGGAATATGGAGGAATGCCCAGCTATTGCAACGGCCAAAATATCCGTGGGAATTTATTCAGATAGGCAATAGTGGAAGTCCGATTGAGACAAAAGAAGGCTGGCTGGTAATTACTCATGCTGTTGGGCCATTAAGGGAATATGTGCTGGCAGCTGCTTTATATGATCTTGATGATCCGACAAAAGAAATTGGAAGATTGAGGGAACCACTGTTAATGCCTAACCAGGAAGAGAGAGAGGGCTATGTGCCTAATGTCGTCTATTCGTGTGGATCAATGCTTCATAATGGAGATCTGGTCATCCCATATGCAATGTCTGACTATGCATCAACTTATGCTACCATCGATCTTAAGGAGCTGCTTGCTGAATTGAAACATCCTAAATAATCAATCCAGGATCCGGTTATAAACCGAGATATAATCTTCCACCATCTTTTCCATTGTAAATTTTTCTGCAGCCCATTGGTGACAAAAGGACCTTTTAAGATTTCTGATGTCAGTCAATACCTCGATAGCTTGATCCACATTATTTACAAGAAAACCTGTTTTACCATGACTGACCAGTTCTGGCATTGAGCCACGATTAAAAGCCACCACAGGAGTGCCACAATACATGGCCTCGGCAACACTTAATCCGAAAGGTTCCTCGAAATTAATCGGGTGAAGCAGTGCATAGGCATTACCGAGTAATTTATTCCTTTTTTCCGGCCCCAGATTACCAACATAAACAATATCTTCTTCATTGAGGTATGGTTTCACATTTTCGTTGAAATAATGCTGGTCCTGTATAAGTCCTGCAATAATTAGTTTCATTTTCGTCTTTTTTGCTATCTGTATGCACTCGTATGTACCTTTCTCGTGATGGATCCGCCCGAAAAAAAGTAAATATTCCCCGTGATCAGGCTGGAAATTGAATTCATTTGTCCTGATCCCGTTATAAACAGTAGCAATATAATTAAGTTCCGGGCTCCGGTCTGAGTTGCTGATTGAAACATAATAGCCTGAACTGTTATATTTCTTGAAAACAGGGAGGATCCTGGGTGATGAAAAACCATGGATCGTTGTAACCATCGGTGGTTTAATAAGCCGTGAATAGGTAAGGGGCAGAAAATCGTAATGATTATGAATCAGATCAAAATGATCGGCATGTTCCATCAGATGGCTGATATGCAGGCATTCCCAAACTTTGGCATCCATATCCGGATTCTCGGAATAGGGCTTTTCACAAATAAACTCAAGATTGGCTTTTGTGATTGAATCACCTGTTGCAAACAGTGTCACATTTATTCCTTTTTTTACCAATCCTTCTGCTGTGTTAGAGGCTACCTGTTCCCATGGACCGTATTTCCTGGGGGGAGTTCTCCAGGCAGCAGGTGAGAGTACTGCAATACGCATCTTATAAGCTTAATTTATGCAATTGTTCAAAACCACGTAAAACCCTTAGATGAGATATCAGGTAAGCAAGGGTACTTTCTGCCCCCTGGTTGCGGTTAATACCATACTTTTCAATTCCATCACAACATCCTTGGGTTTCAAAATCATACAGGGTCATTCTGAGGTCATTTTCTCCGAGAAACCACATAAAGGAGGTAAACATCAGGTTCAGATATTCTTTGTTTTTGGTGGCTATGAAGGCCTGGTAATACATCAAAACCATGGCCATCGCATCAATAGGTTGTTGAGCATAAAGGGACCGGCCACCACCCTTGCGGAACCATTTTTCATTACCGATAAGAGAAAGGGAACCATCTTTCATGCTGACCGATGTGAGAAAATTCATGGATTTAATGGCTGTATCAAGTATTTTGTCTTCTGGGAGGAACTCGTATGAATAGAAAAGTGACAGGGGTATTATTCCCAGATCATATGACAAAATTGGTTCAAACCATTTCCAATCAGGCGCACTTTCATTGTCATAATGATCAATGATCTTGTATACCATTTTCCGGAGTATTTCGGTCATAGAATCATCAGATTTATTTGTCCTGAGATAATAACAAACACCAATAATCATATTGGCTATTCCTCTTAATGATTTGAGTTTATCAAAATTTCTTGCTGCATCGAAGAAAATCATTTTCCCACTCTGGTAGTAAGCATCATTCGGAGA
>CAZGOR010000353.1:0-4491 GCA_964527875.1 uncultured Bacteroides sp.
ATGCAAAAACATCCCTGGGATGGACACTTTTGCTGATTGTACTATTGATAGGACTCGTTGTCGGAATAGTTATATTCGGTATTAAGATAAGCAGGAGATAGATCATGACAGGAATGCCTATTAATGTATTCCCATCCTGGATTACAATAATTATCTTTTTCGAGGCACTTGTAACATTTGAGGTACTTGAAGTATTTTATTCTTCAGGCATTCATAATGCGTCCATTGCGACTATTGTAACAATTGCCTCAGTTGCCACAATTGCCACACTCACAACTCACAGCTCATAACACACAATTGCCGACCATTGCAACCATTGCGACCCCCGATACGCTGCGCTATCGGGGTTAGTTCGACTTTGTCTATTCAGTTCGCTTCGCTCCTGAATGAACAGTCTCACTGAACATTGCGACTAATGCTACAGTAAGACTAATACAACTTTCTCTAACCTAAGCCTTCTTTACATACTTCAATTTATTTCAAGATACAATTAAATTATATATATAATTATTTTGTATATATAAAAGTATTGTATATATTTGCTCCATGATTTCGAAAGAATTAATAAAAGGAACGTTGCGTTCAATTGTTTTGAGGTTATTGCTTGAACATGAACGAATGTACGGGTATGAGATCACACAGGAGGTTTCCAAATTAACCAACGGAAAAATCAATTTAACCTTCGCTGCATTATACCCTGTTTTGCATAAACTGGAAGCAGAGGATCATGTTACAACGGATACAGAGATTGTCATCAACAGGATCAGGAAATACTACACATTAACCGGAAAGGGTAAAAAAGAAGCAGCCAAAAAAGTAAAAGAATTTCATCATTTTTTGGAAACCATGAAACTGATATTTAAATAAATATTTGAATCAAAATAAAACTTTGAATCATGCCCGGATTAACCAATGAACAAATCGAATTTATCAAAAGCGATCTTTCAAAAAAATCATTATCGAGGTCATTCCTTTTCAACGAGTATGTTGATCATATCTGCTGTGATGTTGAAAACCTGATGCATAAGGGTATATCATTTGAAGAAGCTTATCAGATGGTTTCTTCGGGGATCGGGGAAAGCCAGATAAAAGATGCACAGCAGGAGACACTCCAGTTACTGAATCATAAATATATCATTATTAAAAAGATACTATATCTGGCAGTTTTATTATTTGCGATCAGCTGGATTATAAACATTCAGGGGGCTGCAAACTGGACCGGGTTATTATCTTTCACAATCCTCAGTGTTGTATATCTCAAACTCTCAATTGATTTTTTCAGGGAAAGAAGGCGCGGATCTGTGAATATCCTGTTCTCCGTTTTAACATTTCTGGGATTTTTGGGAACTATTTCAGGAATTACACTGATATTCATGAACCGGAATTATGCCATTGATACTTATGGACATGGTGTTGATCTTACAATATTTGCCTGGTTTTTCTTTTCAATAGTCTGCCTGATTTATTACATCCGGGAATTCAGAACTTCCATCGAGCCTGCCGCCATGAGAAAAAACCGTTGGTTTTTATGGATTGCCGGTTTGAATGTCTTTCTGTCAGGGATATCTATTTTAACGTTTCCATTATACAACCGGGTCAGCGGATACATTTTTTACCTGATCATCACCATTCTCACACTGGATGTTTTATTTCTCATTTTCCTTTTAATCAAGCGATATATGAATCATTCACTGATAGCCGCCCTGGTCATTGGTTCATTTATGATCGTATTTATCCACTCCCATTTCCGTCACAGATTGCCGGGCGGTGAACCGAAAATGCATACGATGACTGTCAGGGTTATTCCCGAAAGCATGCCTGAACAGCAAACTCTGTATTTCTATATGTATTATGACCAATTTCCGGAACACAAAATGACTGTTCCGATGAGATTATCAGAAGACAGTACATTTACTAATTCATGGCCTTCGTATGCTTATAAAGGTTATTTGATATATCTGATTGGAACAGATTCACTGGATGCAAACGTGGTATTTGCCCGGCCTGATAATATTCTGGATTCTGTTTATCTGGAAATTCCAAAGATCAAAGAATACCATATCAATTACAAGCGTTCGCAATGAAAACAATGATATACATCTCGGGAATTGCAGGGGGACTCTTTTTAGTATTCTGGTTAATAGGATTATTTGTAGATTTTCCGAACAATGATATCATTCTGGCCTGCGGTGTTCTATTGTTAGGATTGGTTTTTTTTCCTCTCTTTTTTATAGATAAATATCGACATGATAAAAAGATAACTGGGATTATTGAATCATATAAAAAAGAAAAGAAGTCAACACATCAGATAAAAAAAGGTAAGTCTGTGACAAAAGGCTGGGGTATGAACAATTCACCATTCAGAAAACGGAAATCAGGGTTAACCTGGGGTGGGGGAAATATACATGCCTCAGAGGCATCAAGAAAGACCCGAAAATCATTTTTAAGAAAAGGTTAGATCAAAACAGGTTCAACCCATTTCACATGCTTATCATATCCTTTTTCTATAGCAAATTCCTTTGCCTGGTGCATGAAAGCTTGAATCCTCATATCAATGGCCGTATCGTCCTGTCCGTCATAAGCAATACTGACATATGGAATGTTATCGTGATCCCTTTTAAACTGGTCAGACACAGATTCGATAACAGTACCCGGCATGCAGGTAAAGGGGAGGATATTTGCAATACCTGATATTCCGGTTTTATATAATGAAACTGATGTGCCCAGGTTCAGGGCAGGATCACCATCGTAATGCTTATGGATATATGATCCGCAGGATTCGAGCATTTCATGCAGTTCAATATCTCTTTCCCTGTCATACATTCCATCAAGAGACTGTTGCAGTTTCTTTTGCACTGTTTTCTGGGCATAGTCCTGGATCTTTGATTTCATCAGTCCTTTATAGTCACTTTTCCATATACTATCGCGGACATACCTGTAAGTAGAATAACTCAACCATTCACCGAATGGTGCGATCCATGTTTCGGCTCCGTTTTTTTCGAGCCTGTCGACCAGAAAGCCACTGCAGAAAGGATTATCACGCATAAATATTTCACCGACAACTGCTATAACAGGTTTCCTTTCTCCGTTTTTAAGCGGATTTTCATGTATTCTCCGGGCAGTCTCTTTCAGTATTTCTATGACTTCCTTAGCGCCTTTTTCAACAGATTCAACAATCCTGGAAAGTGCTTCTTTGTATATACGCTCCGTTGATCCTGGATACAGCTCATAAGGTTTTCTTTCCTGTTTTAATTTTCTCAGGAGATCTACTGCAACAATTCCTTTCCATGCAGCATAACGGAATTTTGTACCCTGTCCTCCTGACAGTGCTTCATACGAGGTATCATTACTGGGTGAGATTATCCTGACATCTTTAAATCCCAGTTTGTCAAATAAGATACTCTGGAACTTATTGTATTGACCGAACCGGCATGGACCATTATGGTCGGGCATAAAAAAGCTTACCTTTTTTGAATCAGTGCCGGGTTCCATTAATTTTTTCAGGAAACTTCCGGTGGTGCAGATCATCGGGAAACATTCTCTGCCGGATGTATATTTTCTTCCCAGTTCAAGGTCTTTATCATCTTGCATGGGGAGCACCTGAGCATTGATCCCACAATATCTTGATGCTGCTGCAACGGCTTCTCCCGCATCACACATATAAGGAAAATACAGGACGCGATCTTTTGCGGGTGATGACATAAAGCCCTTTGGCTTGTATACTTCATTTTGCACTTTATTGATCAATTTTGAGCCTCTCAGGCTGTCGAGAAATGCTTCATACCTGGTGATCAATCCCGCATCAGCGCTATGTTCGTCAATTTCAATTTCCAGGAATGGCTTACCTGCCATCTCTTCATTGACAAAATGAGACAGGAATGAATCGGGACCACACCGGTAATTACCCATATAAACAGCATGAAGCCTCTTATCTCTTGCTACGATCCTCGCAGCAGCAAGAATATTCTGCCCGTTGGGCCAGTACATCTGACGGTAATCCTGTGTGATATGTTCACTTGCCAGTGGCAGGAAATCTGTTGGTATCGGTATGACATCAAGATTGATCAATTTTTCAACCATGCTCATGTTCAGTGCAGGATCCCCGATATTATACGGTCTGCCTATAATCACCATGCATTCTTTATCATCAGGAAGGTTTTCTATTATTTCCTGTCCGCGTATTTCAAGATCTCTCTCAAATTGTACTTGCTTCCGGTCAGCTTTCATGATGGCATTGATAACCTTTTTCCTGGATATTTTAAATTTTTTCCACATGAAATCTGACAATTCCTTGTTTAAAACTTTACCAAAATATCTGAAATTAAGTGCTGGTATCAGAAGCTTCTCCCGGTCCTTAGGTGAGAGTACAGTTCTCACCATAAAAGGATAGGTTTGTACATAGGTACAATTGTAGTTATAAGTTGGATTATCTTTTTCACCCTTTTCATTAATAATGAAAGGTGTAAAAACATAATCAACCTGTTTCTCCAG
>CAZGOR010000354.1:0-4488 GCA_964527875.1 uncultured Bacteroides sp.
ACTAAGGCAGAGTGTAAAGGTGTGAAGGCATGAGGGAGTGAGGGAGTGAGGGAGAGAGGGAGTGAGGGAGAGAGGGAGTGAGGTGGTGAGAGGGAGAAGGGGCGAATGGGAAAAGGGATATAACCCCAGGCTTTAGCTTGGGGATAGCGGCATAACTCTGTTATGGATTTTTACCGGAAGGAAGCCGACGAGCTGGAAAATGCATTTTAGAAAGAAAAAAGCCCTGAAAGGGCTAAACTATGAATAACCCGGTACGAAGTGCCAGGCAAGGATGCAAATCCTGATCACAACCCCTGAACAGCGGTTGAATTTATCAGGTTACAAGTTACGGACTTCCAACTTCCGACTTCTGTTTGCAATGTACAGTAACCAACTATTCTCTGCCATACTTTTAAAAATATTTTATTGATAATCAAACTGTTAATAAAAACATGTTATAAAACATACACATTCCATAGGCTACTTTTTTCGATTTATGCGATTAAGTGACATTTGAGCATAAATAAATTCATATTGAATGAATCATGAAAAAGATTTTAATACAAATAGTATTAATTTATTTCCCTATAGTAATTAACTGCCAGGACTTTAAAATCTATCAGGGTGAGGTATTAGATGCTATTAATGAATTAAGAACCGTCAATAATCTGTCGCCTGTAAATAAGGAAGAAAAGTTGTCTAAAATTCTGGAGGAAATAATTATACCATCAAAACCTTTAACCGAAGATCAATCCAAACTTGTTTCAACAATTGATTCAACTCAATTGTATCATTTATTCAATGAGAATGGAATTCATGATTATAATTTTAATATTCTGGATTATACTCTGAGAATGGTAGAAAAACAAGAAGTTAAGAAATATTTACAAGCTCATTCTATAGACATTATTAAAAATAACAATATTGAAAATATTGGAATTAAAATTTCAAAGGATGATAACTTATTTAAAATTATCATATTATCGACCGAAACCTATATTAATTTTAATGAACTGATTAAGGCATCTTTAAGAGTTAGTCCTTTTGATAATACTGGTGAATATATTGATATGACAATAACAGGAAGCTCAAAGATTACATATATTAAATATGTCCCATTAACCACAAAAGAATTTATAAGATCTAATGTTCAATCTATTAATACTTTGGAATCCCATCAGTTAAAATTAAAAGAGGATAATACATTTGAAATTAAGATTGAGCTATCATCAAAAGTTGAAAATAAAATTCAGAGCTTCTTTATCACAGATGCAACAAATAAAATCCTCTCCTTTTATATTATACGATAAATATGAGAATAATAAGTACCTTATTTTTGATAATATTTCTTGTGCTTCAAACCTATTCCCAAACTCTTGGTTACCAGAAAGTTACTGCCGATTGCCAATCGGCAGTAATATCTACCATATGTGAATAAATGAGTAAATCCGCTTGTTAACCGGGGTAAGTTCTGCCGATTAAAAATCGGCAGCTGCACAATGTTGGATGGCACAGAAAAGTCCGGTTTTTAACCGGACACATTCAAATAAAATTATTCATCTTCTGAAAATACCCTCACAAAATTCCAACCTCCCTCCTCTTTGCCGCTATTGCAATCTGTCCCAGAGCAATCCCCCCGTCATTTGAAGGGATCCTGTTCTGTGTATAAACCAAATAACCTGCATTCCGAAGCTTAACCTCCAGGTTCCTCAATAAATAATGGTTCTGAAAAGAACCACCGGACAGGACGACCTTTCTCAAACTGGTCTCGGTACTGATTTTGTTAATAACCTTTTCCGTCGCCGAGATAACGGTATTATGAAATTTTGCAGCTATCAATCCTGCAGGATCACGGTTCTTTATATCATCCACGATTATCCGGACCGTTTCACTGAAATCAACATACTCATTAATAGTGAACGGATACGACATATCCACGTTCCGGGTAATTTCATTTTCAAGCCTCATGGGTGCTTCGGCATGAAACCGGGAATAAGTACAAATCCCTGTTAAGGCAGAGACTGCATCGAACAACCGGCCGCAGCTTGAAGTCAATGGTGTATTTATTTTTTTCTCCAGCATCTGAAGAACAACGTTCACCTTTTCCGGATCAATATTTCTGAGAAAAGGCAAATCAAAGTTCAGGAATTCAGTTCCAAATGCATCATATAAATATGAAACTGCCATCCTCCAGGGTTCACTGGTTATAATATCACCCCCGGGCATGGGAAGGTACCTGAAATGTGTATATCTCCGGTAACCGGCAAGGTCGCAAACAAAAAACTCTCCTCCCCATATATGTCCGTCATCACCATAACCCGTGCCATCAAAACTCACACCGGTCACCTTTTCATCAAGTTCGTTTTCGGCCATGGCTGAAGCAATATGTGCATGATGATGTTGAATGGGTATCCTTTTAAAACCTGTTTCAACTGCATACTTTGTCGACAGATAATCGGGATGTAAATCATGGGCAATCCATTCCGGACTAAACCGGAAGACTTTCTGAAAATGCCCGATTGATTCGGTGTAAAAAGAATATGTCTCGAAATTTTTCAGATCACCGATATGCTGACTTAAAATCGCATCATTTCCTTTTCCCAGACAGAAACAATTCACCAGTTCAGCACCTGCAGCCAGGATACCATCTGTCCTGAGCTTAAGTCTGACAGGATTGGGCACATAACCTCTTGATCGCCTGATCATCCTTGGTATATCATTCACAACCATGACAACAGAGTCATCAGTACGGTTATAAATATCCCTGTTATAAACCAATACTGCATCTGATATCTTACCCAGAATACTCACCGCCGAGTCATTATCGATAATAATCGGCTCATCTGAAAGATTACCGCTGGTAAGTACAATCACAGGTGTTTTGAGATATTTGAATAACAGGTAATGAAACGGCATATAAGGAAGCATCGCACCAATCGTATGGAGACCATCGCTTACAGAAGGGGCAAGCGGTTTCTTTTCTTCCAGGATCACAATCGGTCGTCTCCAGGAATTTAACTGTTCAATCTCCACATTGTTCAACTCAGCATATTCTGCCATTGCACCGACATCTTTAAACATAACGGCAAAAGGTTTACCTTCCCTGTACTTTGACATCCTTAACCGACGAACGGCTTCTTCATTCAGTGCATCACATGCTATGTGGAACCCGCCCTGGCCCTTAACGGCAACGATCTTTCCATCATCAATCAATGCAGCAGTTTCATTCAGAATATCATTAATACCAACGATTCTTTTATCTATACCGATCAATTCATATTCAGGGCCACATGCATGACAGGCTACAGGCTGGGCATGAAACCGCCTGTTCAGAACATTTTCATATTCCTTCCGGCAGGTACTGCACATTTTAAAATCTGCCATAGTAGTATTTTCCCTGTCATAAGGAAGGTCTTTGATAATGGTAAATCTCGGGCCGCAATTGGTACAATTCAGAAAAGGATAATTTATCCGGTGTGCCTGCGATTCCATATCTGCAAGACATTCATCACAAACAGCAATGTCGGGGCTGATCTCAGTGATCTCTTCTGAAGTATCACTGCTTTCAATAATCGAAAAATCCGGAAATGATTCATCCGGAATAAGTTTCTGATTAACAGAAAAAATTTCCGCCGCAGGTGGTGCCTTGGTCTTAATGTCAATAACGAACTTATCAATAATCTCCTTGTTCGCGTCAAGACAAATCAGAACATTCTCATTGGTATTTTTCACCCATCCTTTTAAATCCAAATGATGTGCAAGCCTGTAAATGAAAGGCCTGAATCCCACGCCCTGCACCAGTCCTCTCACCTCTATCATGTATGTATATGTCTTACTATCCTGCATCGCTGTCTTAAAAGAAACAGCAAAGTTAGGAAAATCTGTGAAGGGTGAACTTCTTTCCTGGAACACTTCCAAAGCAGACTTATATCAATTCTGATATGTTGGTTACAATTGTTGCAATAGTTACAATGGTCGCATTTGTTGCAATGGTCACAATTGTTGCAATTATTACAAGGTGGTAAGACCACAATGATAGCAAATATTAAATCAATTGCTGTCAGCTTTAGCTGACGGAATAAAGGTTGCAAGTTACAGGTTGCAAGTTACAGGTTGCAAAGTTACAGAGAAGTGCAAAAGTGTGAAAGTGGAATGGCCAGAAAGTTTGAAGGTGGAAAATAAAAAGGCCCTGAAAGGGCCAAACTATGAATAGCCAGGGGCAAAGCCCCTGGTTCCAGGTGACATCATTGACAACCCTGAAGGGTTGAATAAGTTCTGCCGGTTGTTAACCGGCAGCTATAGTAACCCAAGGTGTGATAGTAAACCCGGTTGTTAACCGGGGTATCTGGTTCCTGGTTCCTGGTTCCTGGTTCCTGGTTCCTGGTTCCTGGTTGCTATGAATTACTGATTCGATTCACGACTCACGATTCACGACTCACGACTCACGATTTCTTGTTCCTGATTACTTATTACTGATAACCATAAAATTTTAAAAGCTTTGTCTTCTTA
>CAZGOR010000355.1:0-4461 GCA_964527875.1 uncultured Bacteroides sp.
TCGTGTATCTTTATCATTAGCTATTATAACCTTATTAACAATCCCCGGGAAAAGCCCGTGCTCGACAACACCGGGAATTTGTTTAATGGTTTGGTTGAGCTCCAGAGGATCTTCAATAACTCCCATGTTTAAATTAATAATATAATTCCCACTATCTGTTTGAAATATATTCCCATTATTCTTCTTCAAAACAGGATTAAATCCCATTCGTGTAAATTGATCCAAAACCTGCCTGTAAGCAAATGGAATAACTTCAACAGGAAGGGGAAATTTTCCAAGTTTCTTTACAATTTTACTTTCATCAACCACCCAGATATTCTTTTTAGAATTTACGGCGACAATTTTTTCAAACAGCAATGCTCCCCATCTTCCCTTGATGCCGTGACCATTCGGATCAACTTCATCGGCGCCATCAATGGTCAGATCAACATGCTCAACTTCCTCCATTTTAAGTACATAAATACCTAAGGAATGTGCCAGTTCATGCGTTGCCTGACTTGTACACACTGCTTTTATACGAAATCCATTACATACCAGGTCTCCAATTTTTTTTATACTGAAATAAGCCGTTGAACCTGTTCCCAGCCCCACAATCATCCCCTCCTTAATAAATTCTACAGCTTTTTCACCCGCAAGTTGTTTTGGATTCATAATCGGGATTTGAAATGATTTTTTATTCTAAATATCCTGTCTATAAGAATAAGCGTTTTTAAATGCTTTGAACATGGAGCCCCGATAAATCGGGATTAGTTCAGCTAAGACATTTCACTTCGTAAACTCGTGAAATGTCAGCCTCACTGAACATGGAGTAGAGAGTAAGGAGTGGGGAGTGGGGAGCATAGAGTGTTTAAAATGTTTTAGGTTACAGGTTCAAAGTACAGTATTTTATATTTGATACTTTAAAAATAGGAAAAAGTCGGGGGATTTGGAAATGTCTGAAATAAAGAATGTAAATCTGTATCTCAGACAATTGGATATTATGGTGGTAGATACTTGGTTGAAGCGGTCGCAATGGTGAGAAAGCTGAGGCTAAGGCTAAGGAATAATACAGGGTAAAGGGTACAAGGTACAGGGTTCAAGGAGCAGGATCACAATGGTCGCAAGTGTGGGTTGTGAGTGGCAGGTGTGATTACTAGTTACAGATTGCAGGTTAAATTGCCGTTGGCTTAAGTCAACAGATTAAGGATTAAAGTTTTGTTATATCATCAGGAATTGATCAACGCATAAAAGTAAAGGTATAAGTATATTTCAACAGTAATATTCTGTTGCTCATACGTGGGAGTACCGGTATTTCGCGGTCAAGATCAGTATTGGTTCCTTCATTATAAACAATATAAAAGTCATTGCCTTCTCTTGGATTATATCTTAACCTGAAGTTTGAGATAATGATATCATCCGCGCTGTTATATTGAATAAAAGCACTTGTTGATAGTTTTGTGCTGAACATATATAATGCTTTCAGACGTCCGATATGGGCTATGAATTCCTGGCCTCGTCCGGAAAAATCAACCCAGTTAAATTCATAAAATCCGCTTAATTGAAAGCTGGCTGAAAGGTTCCACTGAGGTTCTACACCACATGATACTCTTTGACCATCATAATAAGAACCAGCCTGAAAAACCAGTGAGGCCATCAAGGGAAGGGACATCGGGGTCTGGAGCATACCCTCAATATCAATAAATTTGTATTCACCTACAGGTACTTCCGCGTCATCCGAAAGTTCAAAGGCCTCAAAAACATTTTCATAATTAAATCCGAAAAATATTCTTCCATTGAGATAGTTTTTCATTTCAATCGCATAACCAGGCGAAAGCATTAAAGTCTCAAGTGTATTATGGCTCACACTAAAAAAATTGCGGGTTCTGAGAAAAATATCCTGTTTCAAAACAGAAGATTCTTCGGGCATCATCCATCCATAATGAATACTACCACCGGCAAATATATAATCATCCCGGGACTGAAATCCGATACCAGGATTAAAATCAGGTCCGGAACCTGAAAGAATAGCATCATAGGTAAAACCTACAGTTTTTCTCCGCTCCCAGTTTATTTGATATCTTGACCTATTCAATGAAACGGGATTGTTGCTTGCTGAATCTTCAAAGGATTGGGCCCACACAAATTTAAGATAATCATCATCAAAAAGTCTAAACAGGCCGTCGAATCCATATACCAAATTATAACTCCCATCCATCCCCACTCTTGAAGTTATGATATTTCCCACATATGAATTTTCATTCAAAATACGCCTTTTCGTACGCACGACACCAAAGTTTTCAGAAGGAAGACTGTCAGAAGCTGCAGTCTGCATATCCAGAAATCCAATATCCCATGGACCCTGTCTTCCGATAAGTCTGACACCTCCGAAGATGGGGATGATTTCCTCCTCATTCAGGCCTATTCTCCGGCTGTAGAATAAAGTACTGGGACCGCCTGTATTGAAATCAAATATGCTCGACCGTTCAAGGAAAAACTGACGTTTTTCCGGGAAAAACAATGAAAACCGGGTCAGATTGACCATCTGGTCATCGGCTTCAACCTGGGCAAAATCAGTATTTAAAGTCAGATCCAGGGTCAGGTTGTTGGTTACCCCGTATTTAATATCCAGTCCTGCATTCAATTCCGGATTATCCTCCCGAATATATGCCGATTCATGATCATTCAGAACATGTTCCTGACCGAACCCTCCTATTGCATAAGGTGTAATATAAAGGGGTTTTTTGGATTCGATTTCTTCAAATATCACATCCTGTGCCTGTGATGGTTTAAACCAGCTAATATTCCAATTCTGTGGTATAGCAGGATAAGTATAAATTTCATTTAAGTGAGGTATCCATCTCCACACAATAAGGCCCATGGTCACTTTACCATCGACATCCTGAAATCGCAGGCTTGATAGGGGAATTCTCATCTCCACGAACCAACCTT
Source organism: uncultured Bacteroides sp. (assembly GCA_964527875.1). GTDB lineage: Bacteria > Bacteroidota > Bacteroidia > Bacteroidales > SM23-62 > LJUQ01. The sequence goes on from CAZGOR010000355.1 coordinate 2,929, forward strand.
CGCCGGTAATTTCGGTTTCAACATCCCAGAATGTATTCCAACTTTCATTCATGGGCATCATATTGGGATCTGCCATCATCCCCTCGGCATCATTAAAGATTGTCATATCTGTTCGCAGACCGGAAGGATTGGTCATGAAAGCAACTGCATTCTCATTATCGTCATAGGTATCAAGAACCAGGCTAAAATAATCACTTCCTCCTGCAAATTCATCCCTTTTCTTTGATGTAATCCGGATTTGGGAGGCATCACTGTCATATAGCCGTGCACCTGCATATATATATTCGTCGTCGTGGGCAATCCTGACCTCCGTACGTTCCGTGACAGGTTTTCCAAAAACAGGTGAATGCATGATCATCTGAAGCGGTTCTATATTATCCCATGCCTTTTCAAACGGCATACCATCGAATGTAATGGTCCCATTTAACCTGGGAATGATCACGGCTGAAGTCGAATCGGAAGGTAATCCTGAAACAGGATTAAACATAATTAATCCGATCAAAGCCGGTATGATGCTGAATCTGATCAAATAGGTTAAAGGTTTGGTACAACATTAATTATCAATAACTTAATAAAAGAAAATTAGTACTTAAGAATTTTTTTGGGTTGACACCTCCAAGGTTTTAGGTTTTACACCGATGCCAGAAATCCACCATCAACATATATGATCTGGCCATTGATAAAACTGCTGGCATCAGATGATAAAAAAACAGCCGCTCCAACCAGTTCTTCAGGCTTACCCCAGCGCCCGGCAGGCGTTCTTCTCTTTAACCATGAATCGAACTCCGGATCATCTGCAAGTGGTTTTGTTAAGTCGGTCAAAAAATAGCCTGGTCCGATCCCATTCACCTGGATGTTATATCTGGCCCATTCCACTGCCATAGCCCTGGTAAGCATCTTCAAACCACCTTTTGCTGATGAATAATTGCCGGTTGTTTCCCTTCCAACCTCACTCATCAGGGAACAGATATTAATGATTTTGCCATTTTCTCTCCGGATCATTCCTTTCACCACTTCACGGGTAGTGAGGAAAGCACCTGTCAGATTGATGTCTAAGACCGATTGCCATTCCTCAATTGACATTTGATCAAGCGGTTTTCTTTTCTGGATCCCGGCATTATTAACCAATATATGAATACCCCCGGTTTGGCTCTCGATCAGGTTAATCTTATCTCTGATCTGTTCTTCATTTGTCACATTAAAAACAGTGAAACTTGCATTTAATCCTTCACTTGTCAATTCATCTGCTGCCCATTTTAAAGATGATTCATCCCGGCCGTTCAGGATGATCATGGCGCCTGCTTTTGCCAGTCCTCTTGCAATAGTTAATCCCAGTCCCCGGCTTGATCCGGTGATAAGTGCCGTCTTTCCTGCTAAAGAAAACATAAAATTGATTTTTTTCTAAAAATATAAAATTCTATGAAAAACAAAGATAAACGAAAAATCTTCGGAGACTTAATTGGAGGAATGTTTAATGTTTTAGCATGGAGCATAGAGCATGGAGCATAGAGCATGGAGCATGGCACAAAGCCC
>CAZGOR010000356.1:0-4439 GCA_964527875.1 uncultured Bacteroides sp.
TGGTGTAGTTCATAAAAAAACTTCACTGACACTTTCCAGTCAAATTAATCAGCCCCTAACAACATCTATTATTCCAAATCCGGGTTTTATCTGGAATATAAGCCTTACCTGGTCATTTAATAAATCATTTTATCCAAAAAAATAGATGGTATAATGGCAAATCAAAAAGTATGGTTCATCAAAGGTATAACCCGGGACAATCAATCCGCTGATGCTTGGGGGCAGTACCAACCTGTTTTTCCGAGGCCCCGGGTGGGGGACTACTCTGCAAATTTTTAAATATCAGTATCTTCGATTCAATCGCACCACCCCTTAAACTATTAATCAAAAATCTTAAAAAATAACTCTTTTTAATACCGGTAATTGTTATTTTTAATGGTTGCGAAAAAAATATAAACAACAGACAAAATAATCAATCTAAAAAGGAGGTAATATGAATACGATCGAAAAAGCATTGATGCATGGGTTATTTGTTCACTTGCATCACAATATTGATAAAGTAATTGATTTCAAGGGCTTTCAGGAGTTAAATCAGCAGGTAAGCAAGGTCTGGCCGGAAGCGCTGGCAATAGGGCCTGATAAAAACGATGATGCTGCGGTCTTTCAAGTCCCGGGCATGGCAGGTTTTGTGGTGGCCAAGATGGAAAGCCATTGTTCTCCCGCTGTACCCAGGCCTTATGACGCTGCTGCCACCGGTGCCGGAGGAGCGTTGCGTGATGTGGTTGCCATGGGCGCTCAACCCATTTTTCTTTTGGATTTTATCGGTACCAGGCCCCTTGACCAGGAAGTCATAGTCGGTCCCTGCGGTTTTAAGGGGCATTGTGACTGCGGTAAATGTAAGGTTATGACAAGTCAGGAAAGACTGAATTTAATGGTTAAGGGATTGAGGGATATGTGTGAGGTTATGAAAGTATTCATTATCGGGGGAGGATTCTCCACCTCTTTTTCCGATATCGTGCCGGCAGTAGTAGTTTCGGTAATTGGTAAACTGGTCACCGAAAAACCTCTTACCAAACCGGCAAAAAATGCCGGGGATAAAATTATCATTATTGGTGTAACGGGGAATGACGGCAATGATACCCTTTACAGGGCCGGCCTTGTAGACGAGATGCGCCCGGCCATAGCCTTATTTAAAGAAGAAAAGACTGCCCAGGAGGCGGCCCTGGCTGCTTTCGATACCGGTAAGATCAAAGCCTGTTCCGATTGTGGTGCCGCCGGGATAGGAGCCGCCATATGCGAGTCGGCCAGGTATGGCAGCCTGGGAGCCAGAGTGGATCTTACAAAGATACCGGTTTCAATTAATGAGATTACCCCTCAGGAGATCTTAATTTGCGAAACCCAGGCCCGGTATGTGGTCCAGGTCGCTCCGGAATCTGTTGATGAGGTGTTGCAGACAGTACGATCTAAAACCGATAATGTCGCGGTAATAGGCGAAGTTACCTCTGATGATAAAGAAATTTTTGAATATAACGGAGAAGTCATCGCCGCAATCCCCAATAAACCTTCAAAAGAAATTTTAGAGGATTTGAGAAGCAGTAAATAAGAATGGAAATATTAGAAGTCAATCACCTGGTCAAATCATATTCAGGCAAAACAGCCGTCAATGACCTTTCATTTTCTGTTGTTTCCGGAGAAACACTGGGACTTATCGGACCAAATGGAGCGGGAAAAAGTAGTACCGTGAAAATGATTCTGGATCTTATCAGACCCGATTCCGGCAAAGTGGAAATCTTCGGTCATCAGATGAATGAAGCCACTAAGAATTTAATTGGTTACCTGCCTGAAGAGAGGGGATTGTATAATAATTTAAGTGCTATTGATGTTATCCTTTACCTTGCCACCTTAAAAGGTATGGATAAAGCCCTGGCTGAAAAAAAGGCAACTGTATTACTCCAACAAGCAGGCATGCTGGAAAATAAAAAGAAGAAAATAAAGCATATGAGTAAGGGTATGGTGCAGATTATACAGTTTATCGTCACCATTATCCACGATCCGGAGTTACTTATTATGGATGAACCTTTCTCCGGCCTCGATCCTGTGAACACAGTATTAATAAAGGACATGATCGGTAACTTGAGGGATGAAGGAAAAGCCATTATTCTTAGCACGCACCAGATGAACCAGGTCGAGGAACTTTGCGACAGGGTATTGATGATAAAAAACGGTAGCGAAGTTCTTTCCGGTGATTTGAAAAACATTAAATCCAAGTTTAAAGAACATTCTGTCCAAGTGAATGTTGAGGGAGAAATCGGTGAACTACCTGGAGTAATTGATAAAAAGTTCAACAAAGATGGTGTTAAATTGATCCTGGAGCCGGACACAACGCCGCAGAGCGTTCTCGATCAATTACGGAATCAAGGGTTAGCCATTAACCGCTTTGAAATCACAACACCTACGCTCAATGAAATATTTCTACATGTAGCAAGAGAAATTCATGAATAAATCATATTTAATATTCAAACACGAGTTTCTACTCGCAATCAAGAGGGCCAGCTTTATCATTCTGACTTTAAGCATTCCGGTATTAGCCCTTTTGGGAGTTGGAATTTACAAATTGGTGGTGACAACATCCGCACCTCCACCAGAAGAAATAGTGGTCATAGGATATGTGGATGAAATAGGAATATTTAAGGAGCAGATTGAACAGGGATTCGCCAGGATGATTCCTTTTGCATCGAAAGAGGATGCTAAACAGGCTCTGGTTAAAGGGGATATTACTGAATATTTTATAATCCCGGAGAATTTCACATCCTCGGTGACAATTCAACGATATACCCTTGATAAAGAACTCATTACTCCTTCGATCACAGTATCCATGATAAAGAATTTCCTTACGGTGAACCTCCTGAAAGATAAAGTGCCCCCGGACATAGTCAGCCTTATTGTTTCACCTCTGAACCTTGAGGTTACCCGTGTCACCAAAAAGGGAGAATCAGGGCATGAACAAAGTAATGTGAGCAATCTCCTAATCCCCGGAATTTTCTCCCTATTACTGAGTCTTGCCCTCATGTTCGGTGCTAATACCTTAATCAGCGGGTTGGGGGAAGAAAAGGAAAGCCGCTTGATAGAAATATTATTTTCTTCAGTTTCTATTCGCCAATTGCTTGTCAGCAAAGTATTGGCATTGGGCAGTGCCGGGCTACTGCAGATTCTGTTATGGTTAATCTCAATACCGCTATTATTAAACCTGGCCTCATCCACTTTCGGCGGTTTTCTGAGTGAAATTGAGATACCGGCCAACTTCATTGTCCTGGGAATTATTTATTTCATTTTAGGCTATCTGCTTTTTGCTGTCCTTGCCATCGGTACAGGTGCTATCAGCTCTAATGCCCAGGAAGGAATCCAGTTATCTATGTCCTACATTATGCTGGAATTTGTACCGTTATGGTTTTCCTCACTACTTATTCACTACCCAGACAGTCCCGTCTGGATTGTGCTCGCACTTTTCCCCATCACCTCACCAGTTCAGAATATGTTGATGCTGGGTATATCGGATATCCCTTTCTGGCAAATCATAACCAGCATAGGAATATTAATACTTTCTGTTATCGTGGGATTATTCCTCTCAATAAAGATTTTCAGGATGTATATGTTGATGTATGGAAAAAGACCAGGATTGCGAAATATTATCCATAACTTTAAAAGTGCTTAGTTACTAAACAAAAAGTCATGTATACAGTTACAAAGGATTTAAGACAGGCAGTCCAGATATTTTAATACCTTTTAATAATCATAGTAACGTGTTGTGCGATTGAATCAACGATATTGATAATTAGGAATTTGTAGAGCCGCCCCGATCACTCGGGGCGGCTCTACAAAAAGATATATCATTCAATCATTTAATTATTTCAATAGCACAATGCGTAATCATAGTATTTGATATTATTTAATTTTGTTTAAACCTTTAATACTAAGAAGAAAATGAAAAAAATAATGAAGAACACTCTTATTACAGTTATAATTTTTCTTTCTTTTCAACATTTACAGGCTCACCCGGGAAAAGTCATCCGGTCTTTTCCGTTGCCCGGGAATTTTTGCACCGGACTGACTTTCGATGGTAATTATCTCTGGGTTACAGACTATAAAACAGATATCATTTATAAACTTGATCCGGCATCCGGAGCTGTTTTGCATCAAATCCCTTCACCCGGCTTCTGGCCTATGGGATTAGCCTGGGATGGACAATACCTCTGGAATGTAGACAGGGAGCAGAGGAAGATCTTTAAAATCGATTCACAGGACGGAACGATCCTGTCGACCATCAGTGCGCCATGCCATAATCCGGAAGGGCTGACCTGGGATGGTACAACATTATGGGTGGGCGATGCCCGGACAAATACGATCATGAAAATTGACCTGAGTGACGGCACTGCTGTTAAAAAAATTGATGGTCCGGCCAGATCGGTAAATGGACTTACCTCGGACGGACAATACCTGTG
>CAZGOR010000357.1:0-4418 GCA_964527875.1 uncultured Bacteroides sp.
CAAAGATAATTCTTGAAGAAATCTCCCGTTTAGAAAAATGGGAATTAACTGACCAACCTGACATAAAAACCATGCCGGTTAAAGCGATCCGGGCTGACGACATCCCCGGAATTCATGAGATAACCTATGAATCTGATTTCGATACAATATCAATCAGACATTCAGCTAAAAGCAGAAAAGGATTTGCAATTGGTGCATTATTAGCAGCAGAATTTATAAGGGATAAAAAAGGTCTGTATACGATGGAAGAAATTCTGAACCTTATATAACACTTTAATATTGAATAGCAGAACCAAACATATTACCAGATTTCTAATTACAGGTACCATCTATACCCTGCTGGTGCTCTGGTTTAAGTTTTACTGGTTATTATTCGGGCTCATCATCATCTTTGACATTTACATTACAAGAATTATAAATTGGAATTACCCGCGAAAAATACTATTCCGATCCAGAATATTAAAGGAAGTTACCGATTGGATTGGAACAATATTAATAGCTCTGATTCTGGTTATTATTATCAGAACATTTATTATCGAAGCTTATACCATCCCAACACCATCTATGGAAAAAACGCTGATGGTCGGAGATTATTTATTTGTCAGTAAAATAAGCTATGGACCAAAGTTCCCTAACACACCGATCGCTTTTCCATTTGCACATAACACAATGCCCCTGTCAAAAAGAAAATCCTATAGCAATAAAATACAATGGCCGTATAAACGTCTTGCAGGATTGAGAAAAATCCGCAATAACGATGTTGTGGTTTTTCATTTCCCGGAAGGAGATACTGTTGTTGCCCAATTTCCCGACCAGAATTACTATAGCCTCGTGAGAAAATACGGCCGGAATTCCATTCTAAACCAGTATGATGTTATCAAACGTCCTGTTGACAAGAGAGAAAATTTTGTAAAACGTTGTATTGGCAAACCTGGTGATACCCTGAAAATCTTACATTCAAATATATATGTGAATAATCTTTTACTGAAAAATCCTGAAAATATTCAATATAATTATTATATCAGGACGAATGGTGAAAAAATCAGTCAGGAAAATCTTGAAAATCTTGAAATCACAACCACTGACAGGCTTTATAATCCTGACCATGACAGCTATGTTTTCGCTCTTACAAGGAAACAAGCTGACAATGTCAGGGATCTATCCAATATTTCCGCAGTAACAAAACTTGAAAATACGAACAGACAGCTCTCATACCTGTCCTATTTCCCATATAATCCGGAATATCTCTGGAATGAAGATAATTTTGGTCCGTTAGTTGTTCCAAAAAAAGGTATGACCATAGAATTATCACCCCACATCCTGCCTTTATATAAACGGATCATAGATGTTTATGAAAATAATGATCTCGAATTGAAGGACAGTATAATATATATCAACAATATACCCGCAAAGATGTATACATTTAAAATGAATTATTATTTTATGCTGGGCGATAACAGACATAATTCTGCTGATTCAAGGATTTGGGGATTCGTCCCTGAAGATCATATCGTTGGAAAAGCCATATTTATCTGGTTGTCAGTTGATAAAACTAAAAACTCATTAAAAAAAATCAGATGGAATCGAATGTTCAAAAAAATCTCGTAACCAAGCTTCATCAGATCATTGCTTTTTTGAAAAATAAATATTTCAGATTTGGATTTGTATCAGCTATTTATATTTTATGGGTTATCTGGCTGAAAAATTACTGGTTCTTATTTGGTCTCATAATCATATTTGATTTATACATCACCAGAAAAGTAAACTGGACTTTCTGGAAAAAACGTGGCGAGAAAAACAGTGTCTGGGTTGAATGGCTGGATGCCCTCATATTTGCTGTCATCGCTGTAACCATCATCAATATTTTTCTCTTCCAGAACTATAAAATTCCGACTCCTTCAATGGAGAAATCTTTGCTCATCGGGGATCATTTATATGTAAGTAAAGTAGCATACGGTCCACGAATGCCTAATACACCCCTCTCCTTCCCATTTACACAGAATACAATGCCAATAATAAAAACAAAATCATACCTGGAATGGATTCAACGTCCTTATAAAAGACTGGCAGGATTTGGAAATGTAAAAAGAGATGATGTGGTCGTATTTAATTTTCCTGCCGGAGATACTGTTGTTCTGGCACACACTGAAAGAAGTTATTATTCAATAGTCAGAGATTATGCAATGCAAATCCAGGAAAGTGATAAAACAAGAAACAATCCCCTCAGGACCTGGGAAGAATACCTTGCTGCCGGACGTGAAATGGTGTGGAATGATTTTGAAATCATTTCCAGGCCGGCTGATCGAAGGGATAATTATATTAAACGATGTGTGGCCATACACGGCGATACATTACAGCTTATTCACGGGCAGATCTATATTAACGGTTTACCTTCTGCAAATTATAAATATAACCAGCACAGGTATTTCGTAACAACGGACGGAAGCCCGATCAATCCGAAACGATTCGACCAACTTGGTATTGCCAGGGACGACAGAGAACAAATGAGAAACACCTATGTTCTGCCTCTGACTGACAAGAATGTTGAGATTCTACGGAATTATTCCAATGTTCTAAGTGTCGAAAAATATGAAACCCCTGTCAATAGTTACAATTACCAAATATTTCCGCATGATCCAAAGGATCCCTGGACCCTTGATAATTTTGGCCCTTTATGGATCCCGGAGAAAGGTGTTACCATTGAGCTCAATATTGACAATCTGCCCATATACAAAAGGATCATCGGGCAATATGAAAACAACGACCTGAAAGTAGTTAACAGTACAATATATATCAATAGTGAAATAGCTGAAAAATATACCTTCAAAATGAATTATTTTTTCATGATCGGTGATAACAGGCATTATTCTTCCGATTGCCGTTATTGGGGCTTTATACCCGAAGATCATATTCTCGGCAAACCGAAATTCATATGGTTATCACTCGATAAGGATAAAAAATTTATTGGTAAGATTCGCTGGAATAGGATGTTCAAATCGACAGATAATATCTGAGTTAGCTTAGAAAGGAAAATCTTCCTCCGCAGATGGTTGTTCAAGTTCCTCTACTTCAGGCAACTGTGCAACTTGATGCTCATAATGACCATCTACATAAATTGCTTTAAAAGGTTTGGTCGGACAAGCATATTCACAGGCTCCGCATCCGACACATATTTCAGGTCTTATTTCGGGTATGGTAAGTTCGTCAATATAAGGTACCATCCTGACAGCCTGGGTAGGACAATGTTCCGAACATGAACCGCAGGATGTATGATCGGAATAAACCACGCAGTTTTCAAGTATCAGGTTTACCTGCCCGATCTGCACAGTCTTCTTGGCTTCAGAAGAAAGGGAAAGGATGGCTCCTGTGGGACAGACCTCACTGCAAATAACACAATCGAAATTGCAATAATTCGTAGCATAATCCATATATGGTTGCATGATCCCTGTAATACCATATTCTAAAAGTGAAGGCTGTAATACTTGTGTCGGACAGGCACTCACGCACAAATGACATGCCGTACATGTCGTCGTAAAATGTTTTATTCCGAGAGATCCGGGCGGAGTGACTGCAAAATATTTCTCAGGCTCAATCTCCGTGGGATTTTTATTTTCAGGAACATCCTGCGCCCTTAAGGATCTCCTCAATCCGAAAATACCAAACAATAATAAACCAATCGCTGAGATCACTTTTCGCCTTTGATGATCAGTTTCGGTATTAATGGACCCATGCTGCACTGGAAGAAAATATTTTATGGCATCTTCAGGACAAACACTGATACAGTTATAACAACCAACACACCTCGAAAAATCAACTGAAAGTTTCTTAAGGTCTATACAAGTTGATTTACAGACGATAGCACACTGACCGCATTTCGTGCATCTGCCTTCATGAATCCTGATCCGGAATACGGAGATTCTCGATAATAATCCAAGTAAAGTTCCGACCGGACAAATAGTATTACAATAAAGCCTTCCCTGCTTCAGGGACATCCAGATCACCAGTGTCAGAATAAACAAAGGAAAAAGATAAGTGATCCAGCCGGTAAGCGATATTTCCTCAGGATACAGAAAAAAAATATCGAACTTTTCCAGTATCTTTGCTCCGATGTTATTCAATCCAGTATAAACCGGCTGGAAAAAATCCGAAAAAATACGGCCAAAATTGCTGAACGGATCAAGAAGACTTATAAAAACCACTGTACCTGCCAGATATGCTATAACCGGTAGCACAAGAAAAGGGTATCTTAAATAATCTACAGGTCTTGAAAATTTATACCTGAATTTTTTCTTTGTTTTTTTCCTGAACCACAATATCACATCCTGTAATATCCCCAGGGGACAAATAGCTGAACAGTATACTCTTCCGAAAAATGCTGTCAGTAAAATGACAATCATAAAGCCAAGAACGGAAAGACT
>CAZGOR010000358.1:0-4381 GCA_964527875.1 uncultured Bacteroides sp.
ACTCTGTGAAAACTCTGTGGACTCTGTGGTTTATCCTACTTTTTAGACAGCCTCACCCCTTTTTGCCACTTTTTCCAGTCGATGAAAAAAGTGGCCAAAAAAATCCCTGAAAAATTGAGGCAGCCCATAGGGCCATGGCCGCCCCGATATCTCAATTTTTCGGCCAGCCCGTATTTGCTTTTTGTATTTTTTATTTAAATTTGCATCCCCTGCTTTCAGGAAATATGGTATGAATACACACTCAAACTCACACTCCCACATAACCGAGAACAGAGAACTGAAAACCAGGAACCATAATGCGGGAATAGCTCAGTTGGTAGAGCACGACCTTGCCAAGGTCGGGGTCGCGGGTCCGAGTCCCGTTTCCCGCTCCAGATGCTAAAAATAATGAAACGCCTGAAGGCAGGCGTTTCATTATTTTTGCAAAACGCCCGGGTGGCGGAACTGGTAGACGCGCTGGACTTAAAATCCAGTGGACAGTAATGTCCGTGCGGGTTCAAGTCCCGCCCCGGGTACGAAGAAGATGAAAAAGACAAAGCCGGCGGCAGCCGGCTTCGTCACTTTATGAAATTATTGTAAGATAACAGGTTTCTTTATTACCTCATCGTGTGTCTGTATATGAAGGTAATAAATACCTTTAGCAAAATTGCTCAGATCAACTTTTTCTCTGTATTGGAGCACATTGGCTGCCAGATCAGTATAAATCAACTTTCCCACAACATCATAGATCCTGATCTCAAGATCATCCTGATTTTCTAATTGCACTTCAAGGGTGAATATTCCCTGACTCGGATTGGGATAAAGCTGGATATTTCTGCTTTCATCCAGACTTCCAAGACCTGTGTAAACGACCGTGATATCTTTGGTGACTGAATCACTTTTGCAGTCGTTGTAGGCGACGAGCTTAACAGAATACAGATCGGATGCCGGAAATGTATGATAGGGATTGATATCCGTACTTGTTAATCCATCACCGAAATCCCATAAATAAGCACTTCCACCTGTTGACAGGTTGTTAAAGATCACCAGTTCATGATCCATGGTGTAATCGAAATCAGCAACAGCCTGGTCAGGATTGGCGGATACTATGATGGTGTCTGAACCTGTCCCGCAGCCAGAGGTGATCTCAACACTATAAGTGTCCGGAGTATCAACCTGAATCGTGCGGGTGGTTTCACCGGTTGACCAGAGATATGTTCCTTCGGAAGGACCTGCATCAAGCGTGATCACTTCACCGGGACAAATCAAAAGATCATCTCCCAGATCTATATTTGCTACAGAAGTGAACTCATAAGCTCCCGGATCAGGATTGGTGGGATTTCTCAAATTACCATCCTGGTCGGTTGTAATCCATTGTGTTGATGTTCCGGCACCATCAATATCAGGATTACAGACATTTAGATCTGTCTCCGAAAGGAATCCAGGATCTTCAAAAAGTGAATGATTATCCCAGCCGGTTACTTCCTGCCACTTATCAAAATCGAGTACATCACCGTAAGTCTCCCAGTATCCGAATTGTCCTCCGGAATTGTAATAAATATTATAATCACAATAGGTTACTCCGGAAACAGGCGATGAGATATTTATCAAATCATCAGCACTTGAGAATATATTATTCAGGATTTCAATGTTTCTGGCATCACTAATATATAGGCAATGAGCATGTATGGAATTGATCACATTAATACTGTTGTTTATGATTTTTGTATTGTCGGATCCCTCAATATAAACAGCATCAACTTCTCCATCATTGAACAACGAAATCGAATTATTTGCGATCAGTGAATATTTGCCGGCTTTGGCGAAGACATAATCAATGTAAATTGCTGACCAGCAATTATCCATTTCAATCCTGTTACCTGATATTTCAAAATACCCTGGATATTCATCATTATAGATGTAGATAACCTCTCCAGGATTACTTTTTTCAGCGGTCAGATTACTGAAGTAGTTGTTAGTTATTGATGTCTGATCAATATATTCAATAAAAATCGGGTCATAGTATTGATTTATAAATTGATTTTCCCGGATGATCAATCCTTTCTCAAACAGGGTCTCATCATTTGAATTATCACCATACCAGTGAATGCCACAGCTTCCAAGTTCAAAGATATTATTTACAAATGCATTGTAATGATCAGGATTGGAAGTTTCGTCCCCTGCATAAACAATGGATAAATATTCATCTGACCCATTTAATCCTTTCAAATAACAATTCGAGACAAGATTGTAAGTTGAACCGTCTTCATACTGGAAAACAGGAGCGAATTCTTCCTGGATAAAACTTATCTGGTTAAAGATAACGTAGTCAGCTCCATAAAAGTAAACCAGCGGATAATCAAATGAGATCTTCTTCTTTCCATTTTTTTCAGGATGCTTGATGGTAACTGCTGTACTATCCTGTGAGGCAGACCGGAAAAGAATGAAATTTGTTTCGGATGTACCGGGGATTTCATAAAGTGTAAGTGATTCTTTATATACTCCATCAGCCACATTAAAGATTACCGGGCCACATAACCCCGGGGATTCATTCAGGAAATTTATTGCTTCTGTAAAGGTTGCAAAGTTATCTGGTGGATCATCACCGATTGTGAATGTTCCTTTTATTCCTGAAATAAACTCAGTAAGAGCATTGTCATTACTGCTGTCCTCATCGGTGCCATTGTTGGGATCACTGCTCCAGGCTTTCACAACAAGCGGTGCAAAACCGACCGTATCGATTGTAAATGAATAGGTTCCCATCAGAACAGTATCAATTTCACCGATATCAAGCGAGCCTGTCCAGCTGGCAGCTGTTTGTTGAACATCGTTAACCGACCAGTTAACTGAAGCACCTGTGAGGGTGGTGGTTCCATTATTTTTAATCAGGGCATTGAAATGATATTCACCATCACATAAGAATTCCTCAGTGGTAAATATATTCACAAGTCCTGCATCCAGACCATTGATGTCGAACTCAGCGGCCCCGATATCCGGATTTGCTGACCTGGTTGTGCCGAAAATATCAGTGGTTACAGAAGCCACCTGTGTCCCGGCATCATTGATCAAATGCTGACTGGGGGTCAGATCAGTGACGGAATTAAAATAGGGATTATAACTGACTGAATTTGCATCCATACCCGGATGATAATATAGCCAGTTGGATAAGGTTGAATATTCCGTTTTTCCTACACGTGCCAGATAATTACCTGTGGTAAAATAATTGTTGAAATCCGAAGTATCTACATAGTTGAGGAGAGATGAATTGCAATTGATTGCATAACCACCATTGAAATTTGCGAAAATATTGTTGAGCAGGTTGATATTTTCCGCGGATTCAAGAGTAATAACCTCGGAATAACTCCCCGGAGCGGTATTTGTCATGTTGACGCTGTTGTGATAAATGTTCAATGAATCTACTTCCGAAATGTATATTCCATTTAAAATTAAGGATGAGCCTTCCAGGTTTTCAACCGTGATGAAATTATTTGCAATCAGTCCCTCTTTATTCATACTACCGGAACAACTATATATCTGGATTCCCATAATACCCATAGTATTATAGCCTTTAATATGTACCAGGTTATTCTGGATGGAGGTTTTTTCATCACAGCTAGTTACCGTTATCCCCATACTTTTCGCGGTGATTTTATTTGATTCAATAACAGGAGAAATGAATCCATATAATTGTATTCCCTGATTTGCTTCCTCAATGATATTATCTCTGATGACCAATCCCGATGTATAACTGCTGGTACAGGTTACAGCAATCGATCCTCCATAGAACAGATTTTGAATAAATTCGCAGCTGTCACCTGAGGAATTGCTCATCCAAACCAGGTTGAGGTCCCAGCTGCTCCCGGCATCCATTTTACCTATGAATGCGCAATTCTCAAATTTTGCTGAATAAACACTGCCAATATGAGCAACCCGGCCATATGAATCCCCTGTGGCTTCGAAGGTCATTTTTTCAAATGTTACATGTTTGACAGCATCGAGACGTACTACATGATTATCATCATTGGTTGATGCCTCATAGGTTAATATGACCTGTGAGCTGTCTCCTGACTCGGAGCGAAAAGTAATGCCTGTTGTATCTGATGAGCCTGGTAAACAGATTAAATTCAATTGTTCCTGATAAATACCATCTCTGACATTAATGGTCACCGGGTGCCCGCATAATCCTCCGTACGTGAGATAAATCATTGCTTCGGTAAAGTTTTCAATATCAGGATCTGTACCACCGAGTGTATATGTTCCATCCAGGGCACCATACATGGTCGTTCCAAGGGTGTCGTTATGATTGATGCTATCAGTCAATCCGTTGATCAGCCCGGGCCACGCAAGGATTTTATATTTTTCCCCAAAACTCTCACTTTTGGGAAAAATTCAGATATGTAAT
>CAZGOR010000359.1:0-4381 GCA_964527875.1 uncultured Bacteroides sp.
CCGGGGTGGATCCATCTCCAATTATTTCCACACCATCCAGCATCTCACCGAGGAAGATGATCGTTGCATCCATTCTTGGGTCACCGGCCTCAAAAGAATTTTGAAGATCAAGCGAAGGTCTGTTGAAACCCCATCCCCGGTTTGGTGTACCTCTTACTCCCTGGGTATTGGCATACTGATTTCCGGCATTTCCGCCTCCTTCAACCTGCATAGCACCGATTTCAAAAATCGATTCAACACCATGTTCGCCATTTTCGCCGTTTGCATCCTCAAAAACCGGTTCCAGGCTGTATTTCCCGGAATTAATTACTTCGAGTGCATATTTTTCAGCGTTAACGAAATCCTGCTGAAATAAGTATACTTTGGACAGAAACGCTTTTGCTGCACCCTTGGTTGCCCTGCCCAGATCCGTTAATGCAAGTTCACTTTTTTCAGGAAGATCCTCTATGGCATCCGTAAAATCCTGTATGATCCGGTTGTACACCTCTTCTTTCGTAGCCCTTTCAAGGTTTAAGGACGGAGTTGTTGTTGTTACCAGCGGGACACCACCCCAGGCTCTTACAAGGTCAAAATACAACAGACCCCTGGTGAATTTTGCTTCAGCCACATATAAGGCAATTAATTCTTCATCCATATTTATCTGTGGAACTTTCTCAATGACAACGTTTGTTCGTTTTATTCCCTCATAAAGGGTGCTCCACCATCTGTCGAGGCCATCCTGCGTTGGTGTATGCTGGAAATTATCATATGGTCCGACAGTAGGTAGCTGATCGTTGGGATTACTGCCTTTATGGGCATCGTCAGACATAATATCGAGAATAGGATAACCGCCTGAATGATAATGCCATTGCCTGAGTGTTGTATATACTGCATTGACAGCAAGTTGTGCATCTGCCGCGGTCGTCGGGAATGACTCCTGGGTCAGTTCCCCCTGCGGATTTATTTCCAGAAAATCCTCGCATCCGGAAAATAAAATGAATGCAAATACAACAGGATAAAATTTAATATATCTTTTCATAACCGTTAAAATGTTATGTTTATACCTAATGAATAAATTGCAGTGAGCGGATATATACCATAATCAATTCCATTGGCAAGCACATTGTCGCTCCCGATCTCCGGTGAATATCCTGTGAATTTTGTCAGCGTAAACAGGTTTGTTCCTTTGATATATATCCTCAGGTCTTGCATGTATATTCTGCTTATGATCGATGCAGGAATTGTATATCCAAGAGATAAATTTCTTAAACGAAGGAATGATCCGTTCTGGATAAACCTGTCAGAAGGTGTGTAATTATACCCGCCGAATGAAGGCCGTGGTTCGGTATTGCTGGTTCCCGGACCTGTCCACCGGTCCATGACATGTTTTTCAAAATTGTAAGGATCAGGTCTGACCACCTCTTTCCCGTTAAATATTTTGTTCCCTGTTTGTCCCTGAAAGTCAGCCGAAATATCAAACGATTTATATTGAAGTCCGAAGTAGAATCCGAAAATAAATTCAGGTATTGGGGAACCGATAAATGTTCTGTCCTGGCCGTCAATAGTATTATCATTGTTTACATCAACAAACCGCAGATCACCTGGTCCGGCCTGGGAATCATGCGGGTAAGCATCAAGCTCCGACTGATCCTGAAAAACTCCGTCTGTTTTATAGCCATAAAAAGCTCCGATCGGCAGTCCCACCCTGCTCCGGGTAACAGGTTGTCCATTGGCCAGGTAACCGCCGATCAGGACAGAATCCACACCACTGGTTCCGCCAATTTCAAGTACCTCATTATGAACAGTGGAACCAAGGACTCCCACGTTGTAACTGAAATCATTTCTGGTCTCCCTGTAGTTCAACAGAAATTCGAACCCCCTGTTCAGTACAGAGGCAGCATTATACCTTACCCGCTGTCCCAATCCGTTTCCGATATGTCCCGGGGTTGACAATTCAACCAGTATATCGTCGGTAACCCTGTTATAAAAATCAAATTCTCCTGTTAACCTGTTATTCAACATACCGAATTCCAGTCCGATATCGGTTTGTGATGTACTTTCCCATTTAAGGTCCGGATTTCCACTCTTTCCATATGAGGCGGCTGGTATGGCAGCATCAGGATTTCCAAAAACCGCGATAATATCTGACTGAACCCTGGCATACCGGTCGAAATAACTGATTTTCTCATTCCCGATTTTGCCCCAGCTTCCCCTGAGTTTCATATTCGAGATGAAGGCAATGTTCTCCATAAATTCTTCCCTGTTGATATTCCAGCCGAGTGCGAAAGAGGGAAAATTGGAGTACCTGTTTTCCTTACTGAACTTTGATGATCCGTCCCTGCGGAAAGTGGCAGTAACAATATATTTACCGTCGTATGTGTAATTTGCCCTGAACAAATAGGAGATCATCGAGTAATACTGATTCGGATCAACACCATTATAAATGCTCTGTAATGTATTCACACCGCTTGCTTCATCCAGAATGTATGAGGGGCTGATGTACCAGAAATCTTCTGTATTCCGTATTATATTTGCCCCTGGTAACCTGATCTCCTCAGAAGTGGTGTTCTGCATGGTATAACCAGCAACTACATTGATGCCATGTTTGTTGAATGTCTGATCAAAGGTTATGGTGTTTTCCCATAACCAGCTGAGATTTTCAGAATTTCCCTTATATATGTCACTTAATACATTTTGCTGCTGGGTTGCGGTTCCATCCGGATTATATACCGTGAAGGCTGGTGTGAACTGTTCGGCTTTATTATAGGAGCCGTCTATTCCAAAGCTGGTTTTGAGAGTGACGGAATTAAGTATTTTAACTTCACCGAATATGTTTCCCACACCTCTGATCCCTTTCCTGTAATCATTGGAATACTCAAGGTCCGCAAGGGGATTGCCGACATTATAGACCACTGCAAAAGAACCGTCAGAATAAAATGGCTCGAGCAGCGGTTGAGCCCTGTAGGCGGCATATGTGACGTTGGGTGCATTTCTCTGTTTATAGGGAGCGATGGTTAGATTGTTGCCCAGATGAATGTTATCGGTTAAATGATAAGTATTGTTTAATTTCAGGGTAAATCTTCGATAATTTGATTTATCAATAATACCATCCTGAAGAAATATACCGAGACCGACATAATACGTTGTTTGGTCAGAGGCACCCGTTATTGAAAACTGATGATTTTGCATGGGAGCAACATTGAAGATCAGATCCTGCCAATCGGTGTTAGGTACAGCATCGACATTATTGTAAGATCCCGCTTTGATCTCGTTGGAGATGATCGCAAATTCTCTTCCGTTGAGCAGATCGATTTTTTTGTTTATTCTTTGTAAACCAAATTCACTTGAGAAGTTATAGGTTGGTTTCGCCTGACCGATTTCTCCTGATTTGGTGGTGATGATGATCACTCCGTTTGCGCCTCTGGATCCGTATATTGCTGTTGCGGAAGCATCTTTAAGGACTTCCATGGAGGAAATATCAGCAGTATTCAGAAATGAGATATTGTCCAGAATAACGCCATCCACAACGAAAATGGGGGAGGAGTTATTAAATGTTCCGACTCCTCTGATCCTAACCGCGGGACTTGCACCGGGAGCCCCGGAAGTACTTGTGACCTGGACACCGGGAACCTTCCCCTGTAAACTTTGCTCCGGGTTGACAGAGGTGATCTTAATGATATCATCCGCTTTAACCGAGCTTACCGAACCGGTAAGATCACTTTTCTTTACTGTGCCGTAACCAATAACAACAATCTCATCCAATCCTACCGTTTGCGGCTCAAGGTTTACATCGATTATTGTCTGATCCCCAACCTCGATTTCCCGGTTCACATAACCGACATAAGAAAACACCAATACCTGGTCAGCCGGACCAATAGTGATCCGGTAATTTCCGTCAAGATCAGTAATTGTTCCACGGGTCGTACCTTTTACATAAACATTGGCCCCGGGAAGCGGTTCGCTGGTTTCAGCATCTTTAACCTGCCCCGTGATCGTTCTCTCCTGGGCATAAACAATACCCTGGGATATCATGCCCAACACAAGGGTGAACAGGATGGTGTGTAAAAGTTTTTTAGTTAAGATTAACTTCATCATATTATTAAAATTAAATCACGACGATATTATAGTGTTAAAATCTGTCCGCCTGCCTGCCGGTAGGCATGGTAAAAAACCGGATAAATAGTTCCCGGTTCTCAGTTCTCAGTTCTCGGTGGGTGTGTGTTTAGGGTTATATGTTTGATAACTTAATCCCGAGTTGTGAATGTGTCCGCCTGCCTGCCGGTAGGCAGGGTTGGAAACCGGACTAGCTCCTGTAAGATTCTCGAATTAGCCGATTGGCCAGTTCATTAGTAACTATTTACACACAAAACTCACACCCACCAATATACCAATATACCAATAT
>CAZGOR010000360.1:0-3159 GCA_964527875.1 uncultured Bacteroides sp.
TAAAAACAATTCACATATATATACAACATGAAAAACCAGTTGATTACTTCGGAGGTGCATATTCTTGTCCAAAACGGACACTGATTCCTGGCCATTCCGGACAGTGATTCTTGCGCAAAGCGGACACTGATTCCTGCTGAAAGCGGACACTGATTCCTGCTGAAAACGGACACTGATTCTTGTATAATCCGGACACCCTTTTAGGAAGAAAGAACAGTTCATAAATCATCACTCATTTTCCACGGAATATTTGTACTTCTGTTGATTTCGTAATAATCAAAAAACCAACAGGAGGATCACTAAATGTCAAGAAATAGAACTGAAGTGGAAAAAATAAGAGAAATACTCCGGCTTAGTCTGGAACTGAAGTTAAGCATCCGAAAAACGGCCGAGGCGTTACAAGTAAGCAAAACATGTGTGGGAGAATACATTGCAGAGTTCAAACGCACCGGGCTGACATATCAGGACATTACCCGGATGAATGATACAGAGGCCATTGAGCTTTTTGAAAAGAGCAATAAATCAGCCAATCCAATGTATGAAGAGCTCTCAAAGGACTTCCATTATTATGAAAAGGAATTGGCCCGTACCGGAGTTACCTTATATCTGTTATGGGAAGAATATAAGCAGCGGCAGTCAGAAGGGTTTAGTTACTCCAGGTTCTGCCATCATTACAGGATGTGGGAGAGCAAGCAGAAGCCGGGAATGCATATTGAACATAAAGCGGGAGACATGTTGTATGCGGATTTTACCGGCAAGAAGATGTCTGTTGTGGGCCCAGGGAGCGGAGAAATCCGTGAAGCTGAGATCTTCGTGGCAATATTAGGAGCAAGCCAGTTAACCTATGTGGAAGCTACTTACAGTCAGAAGCTGAAAGAGTGGATAAGGGTAAATGAAAATTCCCTTATATATTATGGTGGTGCGCCAAGGGGCATATGCCCGGACAATTTAAAGTCTGCTGTTACCAAAGCCTGTAATTATGAGCCTTTAATAAACGAGACTTATAATGATCTTGCCCGACATTACAGTACTGTGATCCTTCCAACACGTCCGGCCAAGCCAAAAGACAAGTCGCTGGTTGAAAATGCTGTTGGCTTGGTGTATCAAAGGATATTTGCCAGGTTAAGGAATCAAACCTTCTTTTCACTTCAGGAGTTGAATGTTGCTATTTGGGAAGAGCTTGAAAGACATAATGATGCTTTGTTCCAGAAAAGAGATATAAGTCGCAGACAATTATTTAACGAAATAGAAAAAAGTGAGCTTCAGCCGTTACCTGTAGAGAGATATGAGCTAAAGCATTACCAGGTGACCAGGACCCAGTTCAATCATCATGTTTATCTGAAAGAAGATAAGCACTACTATAGTGTTCCGCATCAATATACCAGTAAAAGGGTAAAGATCATCTATACGGCCAGGACGGTGGAAATCTACAAAGACAATATACGTATCGCCTTACATCGAAGGAACCGAAAACCCTATGGATATACAACGAACAAAGAACATATGCCTCCACAGCACCGGTTTGTTAATGGATGGAATCCTGACAGGTTTATAAAGTGGGCATCTGTCATGGGCGGATCCGTGGAAACCTTTATACAACTCTTATTGGATAGCAAGGAACATCCCCAACAGGCTTTTAAGTCCTGCATGGGGGTGTTAAGACTGGGGAAGAAATACGATGCGGAATCCATACAGAAAGTATGTAAGAAGGCAATAGAGATCAACAGTATATCATATCGGTTTATTGACAACTCACTGAAGAATAATATCCACAAAATGGAGGAACAAGATCCTTATGAGGCGAAGCTTCCCTTCCATGATAACATAAGAGGAAAGGAGAATTACAAATAATCAGATAACTATAATTAATACTAAAGATGAGAATATTATGAATCAAACGGCAACTATGCAAAAACTCGACGAAATGCGATTAAGTGGTTTTTCCCGTGCCTATCGTGAAATTATGGAAACGGGTGTTAAAAAGGAGTTTACCTCAGATGAATTAATCTCCCACCTGGTACAGGCTGAATGGGATGAAAGATATAACAGAAGGCTACAGAGACTGTTGACAAGAGCACGGTTCCGGTACCGGGCCAGTATCGAGGAAATCGATTATACTGCCAGTAGAAATCTCGATAAGAACCAGTTATTGAGATTATCATCTTGTGACTGGTTAACCAAAAACCAGAACATAATAATCACCGGATCCACAGGTGTTGGTAAAAGTTTTATAGCCTCTTCACTTGGTCACCAGGGGTGTCAGCACGGGTATAAAGTCCTGTATCATAATTGCTCCAAGCTGTTCGATGAATTAAAAGTAGCTAAAGCAGATGGAAGCTATATCAAGGAGATTAGCAAGATCGAAAAACAGGATTTATTGATCCTGGATGACTTTGGCCTTAAACCGCTGGACAATAATCAAAGACTAATGCTCCTTGAGTTGTTTGAGGATCGACACGGGAAAAGATCAACCATAATAACATCACAATTACCTGTAAATAAGTGGTTTGAAATCATCGGGGAACCAACAATAGCAGATGCTATTCTTGACAGATTGGTACATAGTTCCCATAGAATAGAACTTGAAGGCGAATCAATGAGAAAGAAATATAAAAATAACTAATTTTGGATGAAATATGAGTGCGAAAAAGAGTGATGAAAAACTGTCCGGATAACTCAGGACTGGGTGTCCGTTTAAACCAGGACTGACTGTCCTTTTAAATCAGGATTTGGTGTCCGAAATCACAGGAATATGCATTCAGAACTCGAATACATTGAGAAGTGGAAAACCGATCCTATTACTTCTTTGCTTTCAACCCACAATTTTCCTCCCTGTTTTTCAATAAGCTCCTTGCAAATTATTAATCCTAAGCCAGTGCTCGGTTCTCCGTTTGTGCCTTTGCGATTAGTTGTTACATCCAGTCGGAATAGATTTTCAATCAAATTTTTGCTCATCCCGATGCCAGAATCTTCAACAGAAACATTCACCATATTTTCGACTGTTTTCGCATAAATGCTCACTTTGCCTCCTTTGTTTGTAAATTTTAAGGCATTTGATAATAGGTTTCTAACTACCATTTGAATAACATTACTGTCGGCAAAAACCTTTAAGTTTTCTGAAATATCGATGGATAATAAAATGTCTTTGCTTTTAGCGGT
>CAZGOR010000360.1:3169-4330 GCA_964527875.1 uncultured Bacteroides sp.
CCACACTTTCCTCGACAATAGGAAACAATTCCAGTATCTCCCTCTTGTATGAAAATGATCCTTGCTGCATTCTTGCCCATTGCAATAAGTTTTCAAGAAGTCGGAAAAGATTGGTGGCAGAATCTCTCATACTTACTGTCATAGCTTGTATTTTATCCAACGTCATATTTGGCAATTCTTCGGCCATTATTTCAGTTAATCCCAAAAAACTGTTGAAGGGGCTGCGTAGGTCATGCGCGATGATGTTAAAAAATTTATCTTTTGTTGCATTTATATTGACGAGTTCAACATTTGTTTTTTCCAGATTATCTGTTGTAACTTTTAATTCTTCTGATTGCGCTTCAATGGTTTTTTGTTTATTTAATAATAAAGAATTGATTTTAGCCAATTCTTCTGACTGGTTTACTAAAAGGGTATTTTTTACCAAAAGGTCATGAGTTCGTTCTTCCACTGTTTTTTCAAGTACTTCCTTTTGTTTCCTGAGATTTGAAGTACGAATATAAAAAATAGCAATAATCAAAGATATGATAAGAGCAGCATAAATAATTTTGAAATACCAGGTTAGCCACCAGCGTGGGAGGATGGTGATTTTGATTGAAGTTCCCTCTTCGTTCCAAACCCCATCGTTATTTGATGCTTTAACACGAAAGATGTATTTCCCGGGTTTCAAGCTTCTATAGGTTACTTCTCTTTTATTGCCCAAATAATTCCATTCTTCTTCAAGTCCATCCATGATAGAGGCATATTCGTTTTTTTTAGGCGCACTAAAGTTTAAAGCCACAAATTTAATGGTAAAAAACGATTGTTTATGCGATAATTTAATTTCATGAGTGAGACTTATATCTTGCATAAGAGGTGAGTTTTTTTCACCAATTTGGACTGATTTGTTGTAAATTAAAAAATCAGTAAAGATAACATCAGGAATATATGGATTATCCTTTATACTGTCGGGATAAAACATGTTAAATCCGTTAACTCCGCCAAAATACATAATGCCGTCAGCGCCTTTAAAACAGGACCTCCCACGAAATTCATTACTCTGTATCCCATCTTCAATCGTATAATTTTTGAATTTCGGACTTTCAGGATGGTTAACAGCATCTAAAAATTTTGAAAGGCCTTTATCTGTTCCCAACCAAAGATTTCCATGGTCATCCTCAA
>CAZGOR010000361.1:0-4312 GCA_964527875.1 uncultured Bacteroides sp.
GGCCCATGCCCGGGAGGAATTATTTGCTGTTATTCATGATAAAATATTGATTCCGAATGAAGTTTAAACTATTAACTCTTTTTCTCCTGTTTTGTTTCATACTGATTTCATGTATGAAGGACGATGAATTGTGGAATTTTAATAGCCCGGATTATCAGGAATCTTACAAAGGACTGTTCATCATCAATGAGGGTAATCTCATGTATGGAAATGCTTCACTTTCTTATTATGATATTGAAACCAAAGAAGTCCGTAATGATGTTTTCTTCAATAAAAATGCCCTTCCCCTGGGGGATGTTGCCCAGTCAATGGCAATACATAACAGTCTTGGATATATCGTTGTGAATAACAGTGGGAAAATTTACGTAATCCATACCAATACTTTTGAATACGCTGGAAAAATTACAGGATTAACTTCACCCCGGTACATTCATTTCATCAGCGATACAAAAGCTTACGTAACGGATCTGTATGCCAGGTCTATCGCGATCATCAACCCCCGGACCTTTGAGGTTACAGGAGCAATTGATGTAAACAATCAAGAGACCCAGTTTTATCAGCATCCGACGGAGCAGATGGTGCAATACGGTAAATATGTATTCACTAATTGCTGGAGATATGATAATAAAATCCTTGTCATAGATACTGATACCGATTTGGTCATCGATTCTATTGAAATCATGAAGCAACCAACATCGCTTGTTATTGATAAATACAATAAAATATGGACCATAACCGATGGCGGTTATGATGGCAGTCCTTACGGTCATGAAGTGCCGGGTCTGATACGTATCGATGCAGAAACACGAAAAGTGGAAAAAACATTTGAATTTGTTTTTGGAGACTGGCCGTCAGAAGTTAAGATCAATGGATCAAAAGATACCCTTTATTTCATCAACAGGCATATTTACCGCCATCCCGTATTATCTGAAGAGGAGCCGGAATTATTTATTCATAGTCCCTATTCCGGCATTTACTCCGGTGGTTATTACGGCCTTGGTATCGATCCTTCATCATCGGAGATATACGTTGCCGATGCAATCGATTATGTTCAGAGAGGCGTGGTTTACCGCTATCTGTCCACTGGTACACCAGTCGACACTTTTAAAGTCGGAATCACTCCGGGTGCATTTTGCTTTAAATTGGAAGGTCTGTGATTGATAATATAAAAACATGATAAATCTTGCAGTGTTAAAATAAAAATCATCTGTTTATCTTGTCTAAATATAAATCAATCTCCCGTTAGTTCTGCTTCCGGTAAGGCAAATATCTGAACGTTTTTATACTCCCCAATCTTATTCATAATATAAGGTTGAAGAAAATCCTTTCTAAGGTAATAAGGATCATTGATTATCAAATACTTCGTCCCTGATTCTATATATTCTTCTATCCTGTCCTTTCCATCAGGTCTAAAAAGACCGTATTCAGTACAACCCTTTTGGTCCATCATATAAAGTGTGATATTAGGTGAACTGTCTGGTATTGAAATAACATGATCCGTCCTTTTAATCCCGAGTTCTCTGAGATATGGAGTAATGGAACGTAAGGCTTTAAATCTTTTATCATATTTTTCCTGGTCATACTTCCATAATCTTTTCGTATCATCGTCCAGGATTATCGTGTGTCTGACAAATGTATCATTTACATCATATTTCACTCTTTGTATAACCATTGTATGATATATTAGAAACACAAGAGCTGCAACAGCCAATCCCCTGAAATTCCTGCTCCAGAACAGGCTGATTCCATTAACCTTCATGTAAAGAAGAAAAGTAATCAATGTTAATGGTATGATGATCAACAGATTTATCAGATAATAATCGTGTACTGTAAATGCTTTGAAAAACAAAATCACAAACCCCAGTATCCCCAGAAAACAGGTTGCGGTCAGGATTGTAAGATATCCGTGTGTTTTTCTGAACCGTAAAACCAGCCAGATAAATAAGGCAATTATAATAATAACAGCCGTACGGTTGAAGTATGCAGGAATGAGTGAGGTATAAAGTTGAGTTCCATAATCAAGTCCGTCATAAATACTATTAACATCCCAAATGGGAAGGAATCCCTGTAAAAAAATATCTGATATATTTTGCCTGTTATAATCTTTTGCCCAATAAATCCATACCACAACAATAAAGTATGCAATTAACATTGGTACAATATGTAACAATTTACCTATTTGGGGTAAGTCTAATTTCTCTCTTACTATTCTGAAATGAGAAGCCAGATGAACAAGAAAAATTGCCGCAAATGTTAACAATGCAGTTGCTTTAAGAAGTCCTGCAAAAAGGAAAATAAAAATGCTGGCATACAGGTATCCCGGTTTGGAACATTTTGTAAATTTCAAGTAATAAAATAATCCTATAAGTACCAATCCAAAGGAAGGTGCATTCATAAGAAAATTATTGGAATAAAAGACAAGAATAGGTGAAGTAAACAAAAATAACGGAATATAATATGACCAGAAACTATCTGACAGGATACTATAACTCAACTTAAAAAGATAATACAGACCTATGAAAACTATAATCATATTAATCAACCTGAAGATGAATTCATGTTGTCCAAATACTTTCCAGATCAAAGCCACCATGTAATATATAATGGGAAATTCACTCACTGTCTGGTTATTATTATCAATTGTTGTACAATGAATCGAGGGTTTGAAGAACTGAAAACCATTTTCAAGATAATTTTTTGCAAATGACAGACAGTCGGCTTGTCTCCACATATGCATAGAGTAAGGTCCTTTCTGAATTGAATATGGGTATCTGTATGCAAAAAACAATATAGTAAGTAAGCCTAAGAATATAATTCTTGATTTAACGGATATTTTCAGGCTAGTTATGTTCATGTGTATTGATCCCAGTAAATAGGATAAAAATTGAATTCCAATTTAATTAAAAATCTTTGATTTTCCGATTATATAATGATCGTATGTGAGTTGTAAGTGTAAACGTGTCAAGTAAATAATCTTAAATTATGCATTTAAGGAAATAGTAAGTAATTTTAAATTATGCATTTAAGAAAATACATTGAAAAATTAAAACCACAAAGGACTTTTCTAATAATATCCTTTATTTATGGAATTGTATTTCTAATTCTTACACCACCTTTTCAAGCACCTGATGAAATAAACCATTTTTACAGAGCATATCAGGTTTCCCAGGGTAAAATCAGACCTTTAATAGTAAATAACAGGCTGGGAGGATATATTCCAAAGAGTTTCCAAAAAATAACAGAACCCTTCTTAGGATTACGTTGGAATAAGAATGCAAAAACAGATTTCAAAACAATTTTTAAACAATTTGAGGTATTCTTAGATGCTGATGAGAAAGTATTTGCTGATTTTCCAAATACAGCTGTTTATTCTCCTGTTACTTATTTACCCCAGGCGTTAATTATATTTTGTTTGTCAAGATTTAATGTCCCTCCTATTCTTATATTTTATCTATCAAGGATATTCGTATTTATCATTTGGTTATTCTGTATTTATCAAGCAATTAAAATTATCCCGCATTCCAAATGGTTGTTTACATTACTTGCACTTTTGCCGATGTCCTTATTTATAAATTCATCCGTTAGTGCAGACGTTATAACAAACCTTATATCATTTCTGTTTATTTCTTATATCCTTAAAATTGCTTTCATTAACAAGAAATTCAAATTAAAAGAATTTATAATTATATCTTTTATAGTTTTTCTTTTAGCTTCTTCAAAAATCGTATATACTCCTTTGGTATTAATGTTTCTACTCATACCTAAGAGTAAGTTTATTAATAAACATTCATATTTTTTTCAACTTGCAACAGTTTTTTTTATTGCTTTTGCATCTGTTCTATTGTGGACTTTACTTATGAATGATCTATATATACCCTATGAAAGATATAATATAAATTATCGCGACGGAACCTTAATACAGGGTGCTGATATACATCAACAAATGGAATATATATTATCCCACAACGTATATATATTCAAGGTCTTTATTAATTCATTATTTAAATCATTTAGTATGTATTATAAGGGGTATATAGGAACATTTGGATGGCTGGATACTGAACTTCCAGGCACACTAATTTTTTCAATTTATATAATAATATTTACCGTTGCAATATTGGATAAAGATCATACAATTAAGTACACGATCACGGATAAAACAATAATTGGAATCTCACTAATATCTGTAATTTTTCTTGTTTTACTTTCTTTGCATTTAACATTTGATCCGGTAGGAGGTGATAAAGTTTCTGCAATTCAGGGAAGATATTTTATTCCTGCTTTCCCTCTATTATTTTTACTTTTTTATAAT
>CAZGOR010000362.1:0-4310 GCA_964527875.1 uncultured Bacteroides sp.
AATAAATTGGTTTTGATCCAGTTCTTTAAAACGAAAATTGGAATATTATCCGGGCAGCCGGAATTTAACAATGAGATCCAAAAAACACTACAGCTTGACTTGCTGATTATCAATTCATCCCGGCCTGTGGATCTTTCGAAACTAATAAATTATATCAAACCGAGAATGATCATTGTTGACCACACCGTACCCCAATGGGAGACTAAAAAACTGGAAACAACATGTGTTGAGCTGAATATTCCATATCATACGATTTATAATATGGGGTATTATATGATGGAATGATGGAATAATGGGAGAATAAGTAAATTGGTATATTGGTAAATTGGTATATTAGTTTGTGTGGGTATTGGGGTGTGAGTGTTTGTAACTTAATGAATTACAGAATGATGGAATGATGGAATGATGGGAGAATAAGTAAATTGGTATATTGGTATATTAGTTTGTGTAGGTATTGGGATGTGAGTGTTTGTAACTTAATGAATTACAGAATGATGGAATAATGGAATGATGGAATGATGGGAGAATAAGTAAATTGGTATATTAGTTTGTGTGGGTATTGGGGTGTGAGTGTTTGTAACTTAATGAATTACAGAATGATGGAATGATGGAATGATGGGAGAATAAGTAAATTGGTATATTGGTAAATTGGTATATTGGTGTGTGTGAGTATTGGTGTGTGAGTGTTTGTAATTTTGTGAATTACAGAAGAATGAAATGAAATAGTATTCGTAAATTGGTGAATTAGTATACTGGTATATTGGTATGTTTGAGTGTTAGGATAAGGGTATGAAGTTACTACCGGTTGTCAATCCTGCCCGCCTGGGTGGCAGTAACTCAATATATAAATACACCAATTGCTTGCTCCCGCAAGGCCACAGACACATCCTGCTCGCGAATGTTTGCTGCGCAAATATTTCACGAATTTACCAATTCACAAATTCACAAATTCACGAATTCACGAATTCACGAATTCACGAATTCACGAATTCACGAATTCACGATCATTCCATTATTCCATTGATCCATTATTCCAATAATGAAATGGCATTGATTTTTTATTGAACATTAATATATAATATGTTGTACTGATTACTATATGGATATCATTAAAAAAACATATCCGGATTAGTTTATTCATCAATTTATATATTATTTTGCCATAAATTTTTATAAAATTTTATTTATCTGATCAGATTATGAGGATTGTTATAGCTGGTGCAGGTGATGTCGGTTCGCATTTAGGCAAGATGCTGTCTAGTGAGAATCATGACATTGTATTGATAGATATCGTTGAGGATAAATTGCGGAGTATTGGTTCGGTATGTGATTTGCTGACCATTCATGGATCGGCCACATCAATCAGGTTATTAAATGATGCAAACATCAGGAAAGCAGATCTTTTTATCGGGGTTACTGAATCGGAACAGGTTAATATCACAGCTGCCGTTCTAAGTAAAAAACTGGGTGCAAAGAAGACGATTGCCCGGGTTGATAACCAGGAGTATCTTTACCTGGCAAACAAGGAGATATTTACAAGTGTTGGGGTGGATTATATGATCTATCCGGAGAAGATTGCTGCAAGTGAGGTAGTTGGTTTGTTGCATCAGGCTGGAATGACGGATATTGTTGAGTTTTCAGGCGGGAAGCTTTCCATGTATGAAATTAAACTTGATGAAAATGCCCCGGTTATCGGAAAAACGCTCTCTGAGTTGACAGACACGTCCAAGCCCCTTGAATTCAGGGCAGTAGCAATTACCAGGAATACTGAAACCATTATACCAAGGGGGGATGACCAGTTCTTAGTTAATGATCATGTATACCTGATTGCAAACCAGTCCGGTGTAGATCATATATTGGAATATTCCGGGAAAGTGAAATATGATATCAACGATATCATGATACTCGGTGGTTCAAGAATCGGAAGCCAGGCTGCGAAACAACTTGGGCGGCAACACAATGTTAAGCTGATTGAAATAAACCGTGAGAAAGCTTACGATCTTTCGAATTACCTGGAGCATGCACTTGTAATAAATGGTGACGGGAGTAATGTTGACCTGCTCATGCGGGAAGGCATTTCAAAAATGGATGCTTTTGTAGCTGTTACAGGAAATTCAGAAACCAATGTACTTTCCTGTGTGCTTGCAAAGCAAACGGGAGTGAAAAAAACCATTGCAGAAGTTGAAAACATCGATTATATCAAGCTGGCTGAAAATATGGGTATTGACGTGATAATCAACAAAAAGCTGATTACAGCCAGCCGGATATTCAGGTTTACTGTATCTTCAGAGATTTCATCCATCCGTTGTCTTACCGGAACTGATGCGGAAGTAATGGAGTTTATGGTGAAACCGGGAGTGAAAATAACCGAAACTCCGCTAAGGAATCTAAAATTCCCGGAGGATGCAATAATAGGTGGAATAATCAGGGGAAAGTCAAGTTTCATTGCTGATGGCAACACTGAAATAAAACCCAATGACAAAGTTGTTGTTTTTGCTTTACCTTCAGCCATTTCAAAGTTGGCGAAATTCTTTAATTAGCATTCCGGATGTTTAATTTCAGGCTTATTTTCAGGGTGCTGGGATTCCTGCTCCTGATCGAAGGACTTGTTATGCTTCTGTGTATCCCTGTTTCATTATTATACGGAGAACATGAAATAAAGTCATTTGGATTAAGCGGGGCTATCAGTATCGTCGCCGGTGGACTGATGTGGTTGGTTACATCCGGTGCAATCAAGAGCCTTCAGCCACGTGATGGATTTATCGTTGTCACCGCCGGTTGGTTGCTGTTTTCATTGTTTGGTTCCTTGCCATTTATTTTATCGGGTGCAATCCCTTTATATACAGATGCTTTTTTTGAAACTGTATCTGGTTTTACCACAACAGGAGCATCTGTACTGAATGATATTGAATCATTACCACATGCCATTTTATTCTGGAGAAGCATTATCCAATGGTTGGGCGGAATGGGTATCATTGTTATGTCCCTGGCTATTTTACCCCTGTTGGGAATTGGAGGTATGCAACTGTTTATTGCCGAAGTTCCCGGACCTACACCGGATAAACTGCATCCCAGGATAAAAGAGACTGCAAAACGGTTGTGGGGCATTTATATCATATTTACGCTTTCTGAAACTATCCTGTTACTGGTTGGTGGTATGAACCTGTTTGATGCCGTATGTCATGCATTTACGACAATGGCAACAGGCGGTTATTCAACCAAACAATTAAGTATCGCACA
Organism: uncultured Bacteroides sp.; assembly: GCA_964527875.1. GTDB lineage: Bacteria > Bacteroidota > Bacteroidia > Bacteroidales > SM23-62 > LJUQ01. The sequence continues at coordinate 3,241 of CAZGOR010000362.1, forward strand.
TTGGGATTCTCCTTATATACATTATGTGATCACCTTTTTCATGTTCCTGGCCGGTACCAATTTCACTCTTTCCTATTTCGCATTGCATCTGAAATTTGATAAATTATTCAGGAACGAAGAGTTCAGGTATTATCTGGGATTTCTTGCAGGATTCATTATTCTCGTGGCAATCATTTTATCCTTTTCTGAAAACTATTCGCGGGAAGAATCATTCCGGTTCGCTGCATTTCAGGTTGTCTCTATCATTACAACTACAGGTTATGTTACGGCCGATTACCTGAGCTGGATCCCCCTGCTGGGTATCATTATGTTTATTCTGATGTTTTTTGGAGGTTCTGCCGGTTCAACAGGAGGAGGTATAAAAATCCTCAGAATTCTGCTATTCCTTAAGAACAGTGGAACAGAACTGAAACGCCTGATTCATCCCAGTGCTGTCATACCGGTAAGATTTAACCAGAATGCTGTTCCTCCGGAAATATTGAATAATATTTTTGCATTTATATCTTTATATATTATGACAGTGATTATCGGAGTGATCATCATAGCTGCTATGGGGTATGATCTGGATTCATCTTTTGGCGCTGTTGCAGCTACACTTGGAAATATCGGACCAGGGATTGGCGCGGTCGGACCGGTGGAAAATTACAGCCATATACCTGCCTTCGGTAAATGGTTCCTTTCATTTTTAATGTTAATCGGAAGGTTGGAACTTTTTACCGTGCTTATTCTCTTTTCTCCCGGATTTTGGAGGAAATAGATTTTTGCTTTACCATTTCTGTAGTTTCATACGTTGACTTTTCTGTCTTTTTCACTGTCAGTATAGAATTTATTCAATTCTTTTGGAGCCTTTTTCCTTTCTAAAATGCATTTTCCAACTCGTCGGTTTTCTTCCGGTTAAAACCTATAACAGATTATATCCCTTGACCTTCTCCCATTCGCCCTTTCTCCCCCTCGCCCTCCCGCTCCTTCATACTTTCATACCTTCACACTTTCACACCTTTACATTTCAAAAGGGCTTAATATCCCGGATTCTGTATCATTAAAGGTTCTCCATTCTCATCCTTGCCTGC
>CAZGOR010000363.1:0-4295 GCA_964527875.1 uncultured Bacteroides sp.
GTATAATAATGTAAGTACAGACGGCCATGCACATATACATGTTGCCAATCCGGGAATATTTTTACCCATACTTGTATTAATGGAATTAACGAATGTTTCAACAGAATTGGATTGAATTGCCCGGGCAGTTTGTTTATCTACCTGGCATGCATCTTCATACTCGGGATAATGGGAAAAATCAGTGCTGATGACAAAAAGATTTTTTTCATTAAAATATGGGTAAAGAGCCCTGGCTATTTCGTAACAAATATCAGGAGATTGGGTTCCCAGAAGTATAGGGACAATCCGGAAATCCTTCTTTAAAGCATATTGAAGAAAAGGAAGCTGTACTTCAAGGCTGTGTTCCTGTGAATGAACCACTTCATTGAATATGAAAAATTTATGTTCACTGATCAGCTGGTTGGCCAGGTCAAGACTGACCTCCACCGTTCCCAACGGTGTTTCATAATGACCCTTATTATAAATAGATGCACCAGCAAAAGAAGACCGATGACTTGATCCTATTACGAATATATTATCATAATTCTTTGTTTTATCAATTTGATTATAACTTGAAGCAGCTACAACACCGGAATAGACATACCCTGCATGCGGTGCAATAATAGCTAAAACGGTTCCTGAACTTTTTGCCGGTTGGGCTTCATTAAAAAGTTTTCTTAAATCCTGATTTAGTACTGCAGGATTTGCAGAATAAAATGAACCTGCCACGACTGCTTTTCTGTTCTGCAAGACCTGGGAATTACATCCTGGAGTAATGAATAATGCCAATACCAGTCCCAAAAATATCTTTCTCATAACAGAAATCTTTACCCCAAATTTACTGATAATAATTTTACCTCAGTTGGATATTTTAATAAATATTAATTTAATGAATATGAAAGGTTTACAAATGATTTATGATCCCTGGAATGATGGAATAATGGAAGAATGGAGTGATAGAATAACGGAATACACAGGAATAGCCTATATATAGGATCCACTACTCCAGTAATCCAACATTCCAACATTCCAGTATTCCAATTATGTATCTCAGAGAATAAAAAATCTCTGTGGCCCTCTGTGACCTATTTAAAATGATAATTTGCAAACTCTATATATTGTTCCCAGTCCCACTCTGTTATATCATGCACTCCTGATCTCAAATGATAACCTATATGTCCATCCTGAACCGGTTGATCGGGCTCAGGCATTTTTTGGACAGAAAGTCCAGACTTTTCAAGAAAACGGTAGACCGTATCTGCAGCCAGTGCTGCCAGGAATTCGCCCCTGGGATCTGCCCACAGATCTTCAGTTGCACTGGCAATATAGACAGGTCGGGGAGCAACAGATGCAATAAGCAAATGCTGGTCTACAGGAAGATTTCCCTCTTTGTCGTTATATTGGTTAAAATTATCACAGAACCAATGAGGAAAACTTGTATTTATTCTTGACACTGTTTCACCAAATTGTCTTCTGGAGATGGCAGCTCCACCACAGCCTGAATTATTCGAAATAACAATGGCAAAGCGTTCGTCACTGGCACCGGCCCATAATGCTGTTTTGCCAAGCCTGGAATGACCTATAACAGTTACTTTCTGATTATCAATAATTGCATCCGTTTCAAGATAATCGAGCATCCGGCTGAGTCCCCAAGCCCATGCCGCAATAGAACCCCATTCATCAGACTCAGGTGCTTCATCCCCGCTGTAAACAAGACCGTGAATCCCATTTCTGAATCCATCATCATAATCGGGATCAACATCCCCATAATAAGCCGTTGCAAGAGCATAACCATGACTGATGATGAACTCAACCGGCCACCGGTGTTGTCTTGCACCTCTTGATTGCTCATTCGCCCGATTGCCGGTAATTCCATATTCTTCGTTATTGCGGACCCAGTTATCGGTAATATATATCCCGGTATCCGGATGTATGGTATGATTGCCATAAAAATTATATCCAAGAAATACAGGAACAGTCTTTGCAATCTTTGGATAATAAATCAATAGATTGATATCCAGGTGTTTATCATTAACACTGGCCCGGATGGTCACTCGATTTCTAATAGCATTACCGTTCAGAGCAGATGTATCATAATCATTCCGGATAAATTCCTGTTGGTAATCAAATGCAGGTACTCTTCCATAAACTTCCTGTCTGAATAATTCCAGAATTTCAGGTTTCCTTAAACTGAACCAATCAGCTGAGTCTTTAACAGTACTGCCATTTTCAAGTAAAAAAGGATCAGGTAATTCGTAACCCGGGACCTTTGATTCGTCATAGTTAGGTTCAGATTTTTCCGTTCCTTTTGGGCAGTTTGTTAACATAATCAAGCATGAAAATGTTAATATAATTCTTGTCGTTTTCATAAGGTATTTTTATTAATGTTATTACCACGGAGTACACAGAGGATTCACAGAGATCACAGAGATAAAATTCCAGTTTTTTCTCTGATTACGCTGTGTATTCTCTGTGGTTAATTGACTATCAAATTTACCACATAATTGAAATAAGTTCTCATTACAAGGAATCTTTTGTATTTTTAATACCGGATATAAGGATGTTGATTTACCAAGACAAAATAATTAACAAAAATATTTAATCACCATGGAACACAAACCTGCCTGCCGGTAGGCAGGGTACTGCACAAAGGTACACAAAGGAGTTAATTTACTGAACCTTGGTGTCCTTTGCAATATCCTTTGTGTCCTTTGTGGTTATATTATATAACAATACAAACAAATACCCAAATAAAAATGAAAGAAAATTCAATTTCACGAAGAGAATTTATTACCAAATCATCACTGGTTGCTGCCGGGGCTTCCTTAGGTGCACGTGCTAATTCTGTGACAGTTCACAGAGTTGTTCCGAATGACAGGATCAGGTTAGGCTTTATTGGTGTGGGCAACAGGGGAACCGACCTGTTGAAATGGTCTATGCAAAATCCTGATGTCGAGGTTGTTGCATTATGTGATGTTTATGAACCCTATGTGAATCGTGATCGTTCAGCTGTAATACAGCGATACTTTGATATCGGTAAGGTACCTGCCATGGATGAAGGTCTTGGTAACAATGTCAGGCGTTATACCGATTTCAGAAAAATGCTTGAGCAAAAAGATATTGACGCGGTCTTCATTGCCACCCCCGATCACTGGCATGCTGTTCAGGCAATCATGGCTATGGATTCAGGTAAAGATATTTATGTTGAAAAGCCGCTGACCATAACCCTGAAGGAAGGCAGGGCTATCGTAGAGGCTGAAAAAAGGACAGGCAGGATCGGAGCCGTCGGGCTGAACAGGAGAGGTTCTTCAGTATATCAAAAACTGGCTGGTGATGTTCAGGAAGGAAAGATCGGTAAAATTACCTCAGCCAGGGCTTACAGGATCAGTAATATGTTCCCCGATGGTATCGGCCGTTTAAAACCCGAAGATCCACCTCCCGGTTTTAACTGGGATATGTGGCTCGGCCCCAGGGCATTTCGTCCATATCAATACAATATCGCTCCTTACTTTTTCAGGTGGTGGAAGGATTATTCTTCACAGATGGGAAACTGGGGTGTACATTATATGGATGTCATCCGCTGGTTAGTGGGAGAAACAGCACCTGTTGCTATTTCATCTCACGGAGGAAAATATGTTGTTGACGACGACCGTGATATACCGGATACCATGGAAGTATTTTTTGAATTTGCATCCGGAATCATTGTACAGTTCAGTATACATGAAGCGAGTGGAGGAGGAGGTATCTCGGGTGGTGAAATAGAGCTGAAGGGTACAAAAGGAAACCTTATTGCCAGCCAGGATAGTTACAGGATCATTCCTGCTCACCCCGGACAATTCCAGCCCTGGGAAAAATTAATGGAACCGGAGGAATATGAACTTGAAAGTGATACCCAATACGGAGATCTTGGTATACGGGAGAATTCTACAGCAAATCTTATCAGGAATTTTCTTGATTGTATAAAATCCAGGGAAAAACCTTTATGCACCCTGGAAGACGGCCACCGGTCGACAAGCTTTGCCCATCTTGCCAATATATCACTGGAAACAGGGATGAGAATCGAATGGAACCCTGAAAATGAAAGGATTACAAATAATGATAAAGCTAATGAGTTGTTACATTACGAATATAGAAAACCGTGGAAGTTGTGAATTGGTGAATTAGTATATGTGAGTATTGGGAGTGAGTAATATTTGTGAACTGGTGAATTATTCAATGAGATCGAAATTTTGCAAGCGAAGCAATGCAGAATATCAAAATCGAAGAGGCTGTCTAAAAAGTCTATTAAAACATTTAACCACAGAGGAAACAGAGAT
>CAZGOR010000364.1:0-4293 GCA_964527875.1 uncultured Bacteroides sp.
AGAAAGTTACTTCTCTGTGGACTCTGTGGTTTATACTACTTTTTAGACAGTCTCTCCAGAGAAGCGAAGCGAGTGTGAATTAGTCAAACTATGGATTATTCGTAATTATTGGTAGTTTATTTTTTGATATACAGCATATCAGGACCTGCGAGTAAAATGAAAAAAATATTTATTAGCCTGTTAATATTAATTGTTGTATTAACCGGATGTCTGGAACAGAAGGATTCTTTAAAATCCGAATCCGATATGATTTCCCTGGAAGAAGGTTTTATAAATCCCCCTGTATCAGTACGCCCCAAGGGATACTGGGCCTGGATAAATGGTAATATTGATACATCGCAGCTTACCTTTGAGCTGGAAGAGGCCAAAGCAAAAGGGATGGGCGGATTTGACATATTTGATGTAGGAGCGGTCAGCAATCCTGGTGATATTGTACCGGCCGGATCCGAATTTATGGGGGAGGAATGCCTTGAAGCGATCAGTCATGCAGTAAAAGAAGCTACCCGCCTGGATATGGAACTTGGATTAATCCTTTCGAGCAGTTGGGATGCGGGAGGTAGCTGGATCAGACCTGAGCATGGTTCCATGGCCCTTTATGAATCTTCACTGGTGGTTGAAGGACCTGGCATACATGATGGAATTTTACCATTTCCTGAACTTCCTGAAACTGACAACAGGGGTAAAAAATTAATAATTGAAAAAAAATCCAACGGATTACCTGTTTATTATAAGGATGTTGCCGTTTTAGCCACTCCATATTCCGAAGATGGAGTCATAAAAGATATCTCAATGGTAATTGATCTTCTGGATCAAATGGGTAAAAATGGAAAACTAACCTGCAAAATTCCTGATGGAAAATGGGAAATTACACGTTTTGTGTGTACGAATACCGGCGAACCACTAAAATGCCCCAGTCCAAATTCTATTGGCCAAAGCATGGATCATTTCAATGCAGACGCAACTGATTTTCATTTCAATTATTTTATAGACAGAGTACAGGAAAAATTAGGGGATCTTGAAAGTACTCCAATTAAGTATTTCTATTTATGCAGTTATGAGGTTGTTGGCTTTGTATGGACACCACGAATGATCGAAGAATTTAAAAAGCGGCATGGCTATGACATGACACTTTACCTGCCTGTATTGCAGGGAAAAATCATACAAAACAAGGATATTACTGAACGGTTTCTGTATGATTACCGGAAAACACTATCTGACTTGCTGATTGAAAATCTCTATTTAAGAGGCCGGGAAATCATTAATCCTTACGGTATCAAATTATGTTCAGAATCGGGTGGACCCGGAGCCCCGGTGCATAATGTTCTGGTAGATGCACTGAGAGCCCTGGGTGTTCTGGATATTCCAAGGGGTGAGTTCTGGAATAAACATCAACGCTTAGATGAAAACGGATTGGACATCATGCAACTTGTAAAAGAAATATCTTGTGCTGCTCACATTTACGGAAAAAAAGAAGTGCAGGGAGAAGCATTCACAAGCTTCCTTCACTGGCAGGAAGGACCTGCAGATCTTAAACCACTTGCTGACAGAGCCATGTGTGAAGGACTGAACCGCTTCATATATCATACTTCTCCACATATTCCTCCGGAAGCAGGTATTCCGGGATTTGTATACCATGCCGGAACTCATTTTAATACTACCCGGGTATGGTGGCCTAAATCCCGGCCATTTACAGACTATCTTGCCCGTAGCTGTTTCTTATTACAACAGGGTAACTTTGTGGGTGATGTACTTTATTATTATGGAGATCAAACACCTAATTTCGTAAAGCCGAAACATGTTGATCCTTCACTTGGATTTGGCTACGATTACGATGTAACCAATAGTGATGTTATACTAACCCGGCTTAACGTAAAAAATGGAAAACTTATTCTGCCGGATGGACAAAGCTATGAAATACTGGTATTACCTGACCAGCATCATGCAAACCCTGAAGTTTTAAAAAAAATCGAAGAATTGGTTAACAGAGGAGCCACTATCGTGGGCAGAAAGCCGACCTGTTCACACGGTTTGAAAGATTACAAACAAAGAGATAAAATCATAGAACGACTTGCAGATAAGTTATGGGGTCCATGCAATAGCAAAACAGTTACTGAAAATCAATATGGGAAAGGAAAAGTAATCTGGGGCAAAAACCTTAGACAGGTATTGCTCGACAGGGGAATAGGACCTGATTTCAGTTATATCATCAATAACGATTCAACAAATCTTGATTTCATACATCGCAGGACAACAAATGAAGAAATATACTTTGTGAATAATACCAGAAATGAATCTGAGACATTTGATGGAATATTCAGGGTAAGTGGAAAAATCCCGGAAATATGGAATCCGGAAACAGGGACGATTCAAAGAGCGGTTTTATATTTCGAACATGATGAAACAATAAGAATTCCAATGCAATTACAGCCACATGGCTCTGTATTTGTTGTTTTCAGGAAACCGGAGAAACAACAACATTTTGTGTCTGCTGAGTTCAATAACGAGAAGATCTTTCCAATTTCAGTTAACAATACTGCCAAAACCACATATATTAATGTGCAAACGGTTCATAATAAGATCAATTTAATTGCCAGGAAAGAGGGCCTTTATACTTTAACAGATAATGACGGTCAGGCATATACTTTTGAAGTAAAAAATATTCCTTCTTCAATCGATATAACCAAGGCCTGGGTAATTGATTTTCCTTCCAACAAGGGTGCACCGGATCAAATTGAAATTCCTGAATTAATGTCTTGGACAGATTCAGATCAGGCAGGTATCAGGTATTTTTCAGGTATTGCAATATATCATAAAAAGTTTTATATACCAGAGGAAAATATCAATGAAGAAACCTTACTGATTTTAGATTTAGGCAAAGTAAAGGAAGTTGCTGATGTTTATTTAAATGATGAAAACCTGGGAATCCTATGGAAACCGCCCTACCGGATAGATATTACAGGTGCAGTTATGCCGGGCGAGAATCATTTAGCTGTTGAAGTAGCAAATACGTGGTCCAACCGCCTTACGGGTGATGATAATCTTCCTGAAAATGAACGATATACAAAAACCAATATAACTGGTCCAAATTATCAGAATGCTATCCTCTGGAAAGATGCTCCTTTACTGGAATCAGGACTGATAGGTCCGGTTTCAATACATTTTGCTAAAAAGTTTTATATCAAATAGTTATAATCTGGTTTTTTAATGATAACAATAAATCTTTAAAATATATAATTTGATGAATAATAAAACAAGAAGACAATTTCTCAAAGAATCCGGTATCATAAGTATTGGACTACCTGTTCTTGGAAAAGGAATGTTTAATCCTATATTTACTCAGGATCGAAAGGAAAAAATCAAGATCTGCATCTTCTCCAAGCATCTGCAGTTTCTTGATTATGGGACTATGGCAGATACAATCGCTGAAGCCGGGCTTGACGGAGCAGATCTGACAGTAAGACCTGGAGGTCATGTTCTTCCGGAGGATGTTGAGAAAGATCTCCCAAGAGCAGTTGAATCAATACAAAAGAGGGGATTGGTAGTCCCGATGATGACTACTTCAATCAATGATCCGGATGATCCGTTTACTGAAAAAATCCTGAAAACCGCAAGTGAACAAGGTATCCGTTACTATCGTATGGGTTACTTCCGGTATGGTAAAGAGGAAGAAATCGGTGAAAAAATCATAAATCTGAGATCTAAAATTTCCAGGCTTGCTGAACTGAATACAAAATATAACCTTCATGGTGCATATCAGAATCATGCCGGTGAATATCTCGGAGCACCGGTCTGGGATCTATGGATGTTGATCAACGGATTCGATCCGGACTATATTGGTTGCCAATATGACATCCGTCATGCAACAGTGGAAGGTGGTACTTCCTGGCCACTTGGACTGAAGCTTTTAAAATCCCATATCCGAACCATTGTGGTAAAAGATTTCAGGTGGGAGAAAATCAATGACTCCTGGAAAACTTTAAATGTTCCCCTTGGTGAAGGTATGGTTAACTTTACCAGATTTTTTGGATTCCTGAAAGAATTTGAATTTACAGGACCGATATCCATGCACTTCGAATATCCATTTTTTGATGAAAAAGATATTTCACTCACATTGAAGCAGAAAAGAAAAAAATCATTAGAAAATATCAGAAGGGATCTTGCATTTTTGAAATCAGCACTTGCTGAAAAAGAATTAATATAAATTTCTGTTAGGTTTAACATAAAAGGGGTTTCGGTCATGAGACTGTCTAAAAAGTAGTATAAACCACAGAGTCCGCAGAGAAGTAACTTTCT
>CAZGOR010000365.1:0-4282 GCA_964527875.1 uncultured Bacteroides sp.
TCTTTCGGATGAACTGAAAGAGCAGATACAGAATGCCTCAAGCATGACTGAACTGGAAGACCTCTATCTTCCTTTCAGGCCTAAAAGGAAGACACGGGCTTCAGTGGCCAGGGATAATGGTCTTGAACCACTTGCAAAAATTATGATGCAGCAAAAAGATCAGGATATCGATCAAAAGGCTGAGGAATTCATTTCAGACAAGGTACCAACTACCGGGGATGCCCTTCAGGGAGCCAGGGATATTATTGCTGAGTGGATCAGTGAAAATAAACGTGCCAGGCATGAAATAAGGAAATTGTTTTTCCTGCAGTCGGTTATTTCGTCCAACAAAATCAAAGCCAGGGAGCAGGAAGGTATCAAATACAAAGATTACTATGCATTTGAAGAACGGCTTAAGAAATGTCCTTCACACCGTATCCTCGCGATATTCAGGGGTGAAGATGAAGGATTTCTAAAAGTTCGGATCGGACCTGATGAAAAAGAGGCCATTAAAATTCTTGAACAGATCTTTATAAAGGGAAAGACCAATACATCAGAACATGTAAGAAATGCTTTAAAAGATTCATATAAAAGGCTTATCTATCCTTCTATTGAATCTGAGTTCCGGCAGCAGACAAAAGAACGGGCAGACGAAGAAGCGATCAAGGTTTTTACCAAAAATCTCAGGCAGTTACTTTTAGCTCCGCCCCTAGAACAAAAAAAGGTGCTTGCCATTGATCCGGGGTACCGCACCGGTTGCAAGGTTGTATGCCTCGATCGTGAAGGACAGCTGCTGCATAATGAAACAATCTACCCCCATCCACCACATAATGATAAGATCCTGTCCACAAAAAAAATGAAATCCCTTGTGAATACATATCAGATAGAAGCTATTGCAGTTGGTAACGGAACAGCCAGCAGGGAAACAGAAAGTTTTATCAAGAGAATAAGATTCGATCGTGAGCTCCAGGTTTTCATAGTCAACGAAAGTGGTGCTTCCATATACTCTGTTTCAAAGATTGCGCGTGAAGAATTTCCTGATTATGATGTAACGGTGCGTAGTGCAGTATCTATCGGTCGCCGTCTGATAGACCCTCTTGCAGAACTGGTAAAAATCGATCCCAAGTCGATTGGTGTTGGCCAATACCAGCATGATGTAGACCAAGTTAAATTGAAAACAAATTTGGATTTAGAAGTTGAGAGTTGTGTCAACCTGGTTGGTGTCAATCTCAATACCGCCAGCAGTCACCTGCTCAACTACGTATCAGGTTTGGGTCCGAAATTGGCAAAAAGCATCATAATATATCGCAACGATCATGGTCCGTTCCATTCCAGGCAAGAATTATTGTCAGTTCCTAAGCTTGGCCCAAGGGCTTTTGAACAATCAGCCGGTTTCCTGCGAATTGCCGGTGGCATCAATCCTCTTGATAACAGCGCGGTGCATCCTGAGAGCTACTATATTGTTGAACAGATGTCCAGCGACCTGGATTGTACAATTAATGATCTTATAGATAAATCTGATCTTCGCGAGAAAATCCGTCTTGAACAATATGTTAATGAAACAGCCGGTCTTCCCACATTAAAGGATATCATGGCCGAACTTGAGAAACCGGGACGTGATCCCAGGATAACCATCAAAGCATTTGAGTTCTCACCGGATATATATTCTATTGAAGACCTGAAAGAAGAAATGATTGTTCCGGGAATCGTTACCAATATTACCAATTTCGGAGCGTTCGTTGATATAGGTGTGAAACAGGATGGACTGGTACACATTTCAAAAATGGCAGATCACTATGTAACCAATCCCTCGGATATTGTCTTTATCCATCAGCATGTTAAAGTAAAGATCCTGTCAGTTGATATTGAGAGGAACAGGATACAATTGTCGCTGAAGGACGTATAAGATGATTCCCGGTTACCGGTTTCATAAATGTACCAATGATTATTTTTAAGATTACAATATTCAACTTAAGTAACAAAACAAAAAATTCCGGAGGCAGGTACTGTCTCCATGAAATATTCATGCATCTGCATGGATATAACCATTATCAGGAAAGAAAAAATTATGGATCTATTAACCTATAAAAAAAATGATAACCATAGATATTCCCGGATATAAAAAAATTGATGCAAAGCACCTTGTTCTTGATTACAATGGGACATTGGCCATTGATGGCAAATTAGCAGATAGTACAAAGCAGTTATTAAAACAAATGAGTGAACAATTAATAATTCATATTCTTACAGCCGACACATTCGGAACTTCAGAACAAGAAACTGAAGGAATAAATTGTAAATTAAAAATTTTACAACCTTCGATGCAGGATATACAAAAAGAAACTTATCTGACCAATCTTGGGAAAGACCAAATTATAGCCATTGGCAATGGCCAAAACGATAGATTAATGCTCAGGCAGGCTGCTTTAAGCATCGTGATTATACAACAGGAAGGTGCATATGCTAAACTAATCAGTGAATCAGATATTGTCTGTTATTCAATACATGATGCATTAACTCTTCTTCTAAATCCTTTACGAATCATAGCAACATTACGAAAATAGCAACATATGGAAAAGATAACTTTGTCAAAAAATCACCGCCGGTCAATTACTTCGTCATTAGCAGTTGTGGAGGATCTCTTAAATGAAATGGAGAATGTACTAAAAAATCCTGCTTATGGCTCTATAACAAAGATTACAGTTGACATTTCAAGAGCAAAAAGAGATCAATCTCTCAAAGATATAACCAAAGTTAAACACTTCATGCTGCATACGAACTTCAAATTTCTATTGTTGCTTTCAGTATCTTTATTATTGATTGCATGTACCTCCCAAAACCGGAAAGACCGGCAGAAATACCAACCCCAATGGGAATCAGTGGTAAAACATCCTGACCCTGAATGGTTCATGGATGCCAAATTCGGTATTTATTTCCACTGGGGAATCTATTCTGTGCCTGCATATAAAACAGAATGGTATTCCCATTGGATGTATGTTGAGGATCATCCGATAAATAAGTTTCATTTAGAAAAGTACGGATCTTTGGATGAATTTGGTTATAAGGATTTCATTCCTATGTTCAGGGCGGAGAAATTTGATCCGGATGAATGGGCTGCATTATTCAAGAAAGCGGGTGCCAGGTTTGCCGGTCCGGTTGTCGAACATGCTGATGGCTTTGCGATGTGGGACAGTCAGCTGACCGAATGGGATGCTGCTGATATGGGACCAGAAATAGATGTCGTGGGCGAACTGGAAAGATCTATTCGCAAGCAGGGACTGAAATTTATCACTACCTTCCATCATTCATGGTTATATGCCTGGTATCCCACATGGGATGAAAACACGGATGCTTCCGATTCCTTATACAGTGACCTTTACGGGCCAAAGGTCCCATCAACTGCATGGAGCAGCCAAGGGAAGCAACCGGATCCGATGCCGGATGATAAATTTTGCCGGCGCTGGTATAACAGGATCATAGAAGTTGTGGACAAATACCAGCCGGATCTGATTTACTTTGACGGCAAACTGTATATAATTGATGAGAAATACAGGCTGGATTTTTTAAGCTATTATTATAATAAAGCCGTGGATTGGGATAAAGATGTTTTAGTGACCTATAAATTCGATGACCTGAAGAAAGGTGCTGGTATACTTGATATGGAACGGTCAAGAATGAGTGAACTCAGAAAATTCCCGTGGCTGACAGATGATTCAATGGACTGGAGCTCCTGGTGCGACATACAGGATCCGGATTATAAATCGGCGAATCGCATTATCGATTTCCTGGTTGATGTGGTAAGCAAAAACGGTTGTGTGCTGCTGAATATCACTCCCAAGGCCAGCGGTAAAATACCGGAACCTGTGATAGAGCGATTGACGGAGATAGGTCACTGGCTGGAGATCAATGGTGAAGCAATATATGATACCAGGCCATGGAAAGTATTTGGAGAGGGTCCAACTCAGGTTGTTGAGGGCCATCTTAATGAACGGGAAAACAAGGATAATGTCGTGGAGGATATTCGCTTTACACAAAAAGATAATTGTATCTATGCCATCTGCCTGGATATACCAAAGGAACCAGCGATCACCATTCATTCGCTCAATGCTCAAAACAATATAAGCATGAATAATTTCAAACAAATAAGTATTCTGGGCTCATCACAAGATGTGAAATGGGATATGTCTGATGAAGGCCTGACGCTGAAGTGGGAAACAATCCCGGAACTGAATCATGCAATGGTATTCAGGATAGAATTTAAAAGCAACGTACAATAAGAATTCATCAATATTTAACAATAAAA
>CAZGOR010000366.1:0-4266 GCA_964527875.1 uncultured Bacteroides sp.
ATCTGTTAATTCCCGGTCACTATCGATAAATGTTATTTCATACCCGCCCTGATAAAACAAGTCGGCTATGAACCCACGACCTATTTTCCCGGCTCCCCATATTACTATTTTATTCATTTTTAATTTTTTAATACGCTTAAATAATTATTTGCCTGATAAAGTATTAAATCAATCAGTTCATGATCACGCATATATATATCTTCAATAAGAGACTGAAGTTGTTCATTTGGAAATTCAGAAATAAATGGTTTAAAATTGTCATTAAACATTATCCGTGATAATATTGCCATGGAAGATTGCATGCCAACAATACCATAATGGTTAATTAATTCTAACTTTGCCAAATTTTTATTTATTGCTTCTTCAAATAATTTTAACTTTTCAGAATCTGATAAATACAATATTGATTATTTTTTGTAAAACCAAACGTTTTTATCATAAAAAAGTTCGGGTTGGTTTGAAAATATAAAATTTTCACAAAAGGATTAAACTATGTTTCTCTTTATCCTTGATATATGATATGTGTAGTTGGCTAAATCCTGAACAAACCAATTTTTAGATAAGGTTTGTTTCGTATAAAATTACTCAATTTATCAGCACAATATAATGCTGATGAATTTAATTCCGCTTGTATTGGTGTTTTAAGGATTTTTCCGGATAGGAGAAGAACACAGTTCCTTTATAATACAAATAGGATTTCCGATTAACAAGGGAACTGTTTTTCTATATTGAATATACATACCGCTTCCGGGGCTCTAAATTCCTCCATTTCTTCTTCATTTGCTCAACAGAATGGGTTAAAACCCATTTGGATAATGTATGTTCCTTCGATTTGGTTTCTGATTTTTGACGCATAACAATCATATTATATGTAAATTGGCAACAGAATAATATGTTAAGTGGTGCGCAGTGCCACTTGTGAATAAAGTGACACTAAATTTACCAAAAAGGAGAACTGAATGGTCAACGAATATCTCAATACTGCTTTCTCAGAACTTTCGACTCCACTTATAGCGGATGCCTGTATGCGCGTGGTTTTATCTGTTCGGGTCGCACCTCCGGGTATTCATGCGTTGCCTGCGAATAGTCATATTGCCGGTCGGGTCTTACCTGTACGGCACTATGGCAGTGTAGACATTTTTCTGGAAGCGATAGGGATGGCTCAACCAGGAGATATCCTCGTGATAGATAACGACGGAAGAATGGATGAAGGTTGCATCGGAGACCTAATAGCTCTGGAGGTCCAGGCCGCCGGATTGACTGGTATAGTTATCTGGGGTTGCCATCGGGATACCGCCGAGCTTATGCGGATTGGGTTCCCTGTCTTCAGTTACGGTACTTGTCCGGCAGGTCCGCAAAGATTGGATTCCCGCCACCAGGACGCACTTATTACAGCTCGTTTCGGTGAATTCAAGGTGAACAGGGAAGATGTCGTGTTTGCCGATCCTGACGGGATTCTTTTCACTACCAGAGAAAAAGCCGGGGAACTTCTATCGGCAGCAGATACTATTAAACAGACAGAGCGGCGTCAGGTGGAAGCAATACAGGATGGAAAGAATCTCCGGGAGCAATTTCGATTTGACGAATATCTGGCGAAACATTCTGCCAATCCGACTTATACATTTCGTACACATCTTCGGGACATAGGAGGGGCTATTGAGGAGTAATTGCGATAAACAATAGCTTTTTATACAGCATTTTCCTGTTGACTGACCCGGTTGTAAAAAGGTTTTGCACGGCATTCACGTTGATATTTACTTTTTGCCCGGTTTTAATTCGCTTATAATCTACTTCCGGCAACTCAACCGGATGGTTATTCAAATAGTTAAATTGTTAGATTCTTTGCCTGTTGAAGCAACCAAAAGCAAGAATTCTGCATCTACCTTTTGTAATATTAAAGCATAACACTATAAAATGCTATATCAATTATATAATAGTCATTCTGATTTTTGTATGTGCCTTTCCCTCCTGCGACGAGGAATCCGGGCCAATTCAGAAGGAAACCCCGAAAATAACACTCAATAAGAAGGCTGCAGAGATCATTAAGGCCGATCAAGCTTTTGGCTTCGAATTATTCAGGGAGGTATATACCCTGAGTGAAGAAAATAATATCTCATAGCTCGCAATTAAAATATTTGACTTTTAGTTTTTTTTAGTAAATTTATTTAAGATTTTCATCAGCAAGAAGAAGAGTCAATTAAGGCTTATAATTACAAAGAATACCTTTCATTTTCATTCTCAATCCCAACTTTTACTTTTTTGAATTGTTAATTATTGATGGTTTTCTAATATTTTATAAATCAATGCAATGAAATCACCAAAAACATTCAGATTTATTTTCATTCTGCTGGTTTATTCCGGTATGACCATTCCTGTCTCCGGCCAGGGGGTCGATTACCGGGTATCTGATACACTGATTGCAGGGGATACTACTATAGTACGCTATCAGTTAGGGGAGTATGATCCTGAAAAACTGAGCGCGGTTTTAGATCCGCAGGATTTATATTCCCCGCCATCCGGTCCTTACTTTAATAATGATACAATCTGGAGCTATAAGGTTGAATTATATGAGAACCAGACATTCAATTTCTATTTTGCAGTTCCCCTGGGTATACTCCCCGGTGAATACAGAATGTTTATCTTTTATGAGGAATTTCCTGTTGAAACTCCTGCTCTATGGAAATGGGTATATACTCCTCCCTGCATTCTTGAAAATCCCCGGGATACAATAATCTGTGAAGGTGATTCTGCAAAATTTTATATCAGTGCATTCGGGAATGACAATTGGGATCTGTGGTATCAGTGGCATCACAACAATATGGAGATTAGTTCATCAAACGATGGTTATTTTTTTACATCATTGACCCAGTTGCAGGATACCGGTAATTATTATTGTGTTGTCACCAATAATTTTGGGACAGATACTTCTGATATTTTCAGGCTAGAATTAATCCCGGTTCCTGCCAATCCCGGCCTTCCGGCCGGACCAGACAGGTTCTGTCCGGGTGTTGAAATTACTGAATATTGGATCAATTCTGACCCGTTGGCCACGGGGTATGCCTGGTACTTATTCCCGGAGGAAGCCGGAACGATCGAACAACAGGATACTTCTGTTTTGATCACCTGGGATCCGGATTTTTCAGGTATGGCCGAATTATACGTGGAACTGATGAGCGGCAAATGTGGAAGTACGTTTTCAGATATCCTTCACATTACCGTATCAGGACTGTCAGCTCCTACTGAAATATGCATTGTCGGCATAGATGAAGAAACGGGTAAATATCGCATCGTCTGGGAAAAATCAGGATCCGAATCGGCACAGTTATACAGGATATACCGTGAATCCAACCAGGCGGATGTATACCTGGAAATCGGGACGGTGAATCCAGGTGAGTTAAGCGTTTTTGTCGATCAGGCGTCTGTTCCCGATATGTTATCCCACCGGTATAAGATCAGTTATACCGATTCCTGCGGCAATGAATCGGAATTGAGTGCCCATCATCAAACCATGCATTTAGCGGCCAATCTTGGAATTAACAATGTTGTGAATCTTGCCTGGACTGAATATAAGGGGATCGCTTTTCCGGCATATAGTATTTACAGGGGAAACCATCCCGATTCCATGAGTTTGCTGATCCAGGTACCAAGTACTGTTACCGCCTTTACTGATAATGATCCGCTATATGGTATTGTATATTACCAGATTGGTATGTCAAATCCATCCGGCTGCAATCCGGCTAAAAAATCCGGTACGGATTATAGTTCATCCAGGTCAAATATGGAACAAGTGAATATTTCAGGAATACAAGAAATAAATGAAAATAAATTATTTATGATTTACCCCAACCCGGCAGAGAAAGAACTGCAGATCCGGTATAGGGATGTATTTACAAATCCCATTCAATATACAATTTATAATCCCCTCGGATCAATAATTCTTGAAGGGATGCTTCGGGTGGAACCTGCCAGTATAGATGTAAGTTCATTATCACCGGGATTGTACATTATACAAGTATCAGCTGATGAAAAGACTTTTATTGAACGATTTGTGATTAATAGCAGGAATTATTAAAATACCCTTCAATATTTTGTCTTATTATCTATTGCGTTTTATCTGAAAAATCACTTAATTTAATTAAAAAAAGAGAAACAGAACCATAAATGACTTGTTTGGCAACAAATATCAAACCTACTTAAAAAATAATGTATTTAAGAAACACTGTAATCTTAATTTTTTTAGGTGAAATTGTATCTTTAAAGACCTTT
>CAZGOR010000367.1:0-4244 GCA_964527875.1 uncultured Bacteroides sp.
ATAAGCCGAATTGGGGTCCCTTCATTCTGTTTTTCCAGACCCTGTAAGGACCATCACCGACATATTTAACACCTGTCACGAGGTCTTCAGGAAATGAAAAACTGATCCCTGAATAATCGTATGTTCCATTTATTCTGTACTGGTAATCCAGCCGGATCCATTCTGAACCGATTTTCCATATAACCCGGTCCAGTTCATCTTTATAATTTACCCTGATAATAGCTTCATTTTCATTGAGCTGGTATTCAATATCTCTGAATTGTGCTTCGTGGGTAGAATGGATTACAGGACCATTTTTAAAAGGAATAATACGGTTATCAATCATAACTTCAGTAAGCAGTCCGTTTTGTTTACTGAATCTGAGGGAAACTCCGTCAGTTTCAACAAAAATGGATTCATCCTCATCATTAATGCTAATCACTTTCTCCTGCTTTCCTATGTTTGTCTTACCCGCAGCAAAGTCAGCAGCTGATTTTAACGGCCAGGACCAGGTAAAGATTTCTCTGCCGGATGGATCCTTTGCAGTAAAATAAAGAATATCGTAATCTTTCCAGTCGGATGGAATTTCAAGATTGATCGTACCTTTTTTTTCTCCGGGAGCGATACCCGGTGAAATGATATCCCATGATTTTTCTTTATGTATCTGATCCCTGTTAATATTAAAGGACAGTATTAATTTTCCTAGTTCACCTGCAAAGTGGCATTGTGAAAGATTGGTATAGAAATATCTGTTCGCTATTATTAAATTACCATCAAAGTTTGGGGGTAATTGTTCCATACTGACTTGAACCGGCGACCATATTTCTTTGATTGCATAAAAGCTTCCTTCCTTTTCTCTGTATGGTCCCAGGATACCATCAGGTGCGTGATTTTTATCGGTGTCAATGCTATCTTTAAAATCAGTCCTGATAACTCCCTCATCGATAAGGCACCATAGGAATCCACCGGCTGAAAGCGGATTATCCAACATCAGGTTCCAGTAATCCTCAAGCCCGGCACCATGTCCGCCATCGTATAATCCATGGAGGAATTCGGTGGGGAAAAAGACCTCCTTTCCATGGAAAAGGGTTCCGTTACCATAATTATATGACTTGTAGTGCTGGGTATCTGTACCATCAAAGATCTCCCACGGGTGGATCACATGCCGTTTCTGGATATCATATCTGGCAAATTCCTTGTCCAGTTCAGTATTCCAGCCCCCTTCATTACCATTATCCCATAATATGATGCTGGGATGATTTATATCCCTTATGACCATCTCTTTGACAAGTTTTTTTCCGATCTCAGTATCATATGGGGGTTTCTGCCATCCTGCCAGTTCATCAAGAACAAAAAGACCGAGAGAATCACAGGCATCAAGAAAATGGACATCATGAGGGTAATGAGACAGCCTGACTGCATTCATGTTCATTTCTCTTATTAACAGTACATCCCGGATGCTGAGGGATTTGCTGGTTGTTCTCCCTGACTCCGGCCAGAAGCTATGCCGGTTAACTCCTTTGAACATGATTTTTTTCCCGTTTACATAGATTCCATCCTGTCTTTTAAGTTCTACAGTACGGAAACCAAACCGTTCAGTGACCTGATGAATTGTTTTGCCTTCTTTTAGAAGCCTGGCCTGCACCTGGTAGAGATGAGGAAATTCAGGGCTCCATTGTTCTGGATTTTCAATATTTACTTTTAAAGTATTGATATCCTGATCTTTATTTATTATTGAAGAGAATGTATTCCCGACAGGCTGGCCATCAAGCTTCATAATTTGTGCTGATACAGTAAAACCAGTTCCTTTTGTCTGATGAAACAGATTCATCGTGAACGACCCGTCAGCCCTGGCATCAATAGCAACACGGACAATATGGTTTTTTGGAACAGCTTTCAGATATACCGGGCGGTAGATCCCTCCAAAGACCCAGTAATCGGCTCTTCGCTCTGCCATGTTTACAGATTCGTTTGAAGAAAATTTACTGACACGTATTTCGAACAGGTTGTCATCGTCAAAACGAACCAGTTTTGTAATATCATACTGAAACCTGTAAAATGCTCCCTGATGGACAGGGCCAGCAATTTTGCCGTTAACCTTAACTTCAGTATCCGTCATACTGCCTTCAAAAACTATGAAAACTGTTTTATCGCTCCAACCGGCAGGTATTCGTATGGATCGTTTATATAATCCCTCTTCTTTATTTGAAGAATCATGTCCATAGTTATATGTGCCGAAACCTTGTAATTCCCAGCATGAAGGCACGCCAATCTTTGTCCAGGTATCGCTTTTTCTGCCATCTGTGCAAAAGAAATCCCATTCAACAGGATCATCTTTATCCTGGCCCGTAAGATAAAGGATTTCGGTTTTCTGGGATTGAAGACAGAAAACTGTGGAAAGAAATAAAGTAAAGAAAAAGAAGACTTTTTTCATAAGTATAGATTATATTGATGTTGTGACGCGCTCCAGGTAATTGAAGGCTTAAGATAATTAACCAACAACCTTTTTAATTCGCCAAAACAAATTGAAAATGCGTATCCAGTACCCTATATCCTGCAACCCCACCCAAACGTAACGGACGATATGGGGGGCAGGAACCAGCAACTATATACCCCGGTTAACAACCGGGTTTACTGTTTCATCCAGTGTTGTTACAACTGCCGATTGGCAATCGGCAGAACTCTCATAACCTTTCTCTTGTTTTCTGCAGCCCCATACGCACAAATTCCCTCATATTGGAGGTAGTTGTTTCATGAGCTATGAATGAATTTTGAAAATAGTAATTTATCCAATAATGTCAAAAGAAAGAATATCGGGAATAAACAGAATTAATTCCTTTTGCTATTGTTTATATTGATTTCATAATAATCAGTTCACAGAGTACCACAGCGATATATTGAGAACCACAGAGAAAGATCTCTGTGAACCCCATAATTCTCTGTGGCACTCTGCAACCAATATAAACCCACACTCGTACTCAAAACAATCAGGAACCAGCTGCCCCGTTTTACATTCGGATTTACTAACACCCTTTGCCCTAAACTCACACTAATCCCGAAAATTAGCAATCCGCCTATATTTACGCCATATGGCTTTAACTGAGGCGGATGCCATTGTTTTTCGAGCATCCTCGAAATGGTAACGGAATCAAAGATTCCGACCATTTCGGGAACGAGAACCGGGAACTGGGAACTGAGAACCCCACCCGAACGTACCGTTCGGTACGGGCGGGCGAGAACCATTCTCTCCCAATTTATTTTATAATACTTTTTTTAATATTTTAACTCACAAATAAATATCCCATTTACTGAACATGGCAAAGATCAATGAAGAACTTATCCGGCAGGTTTTCCGGGAAATGACCAGATACCGTCCTTCCCTTATCAAATACCTTGTCGTTGATGAAGATGAGGATGAAGAAGTAGATTACAGGATTCTTGGTGATCAGATCATTAAAAATTATCCATGGCCTATAGGAATCGAATTGAGAAGGCTTTTTTCCGCATCAATGCGGGAGCTTGACAGAATGCGGCTTGACCAGATATTCAAGACAATTGAACGAACCATGCAGTTTGTGTCTTTTGTGATATTGTCTCAGCTCTGGCAGGATGCAATGAGAAAAAAAATAACCATTCCGGATCATATTGCCCGGGAATTTGAAAACCGGATCACAGCTCTGACGATTGGTAATTTTACATGGATTATCAGGGCCATTTGCTCTTTATACAGGGAAAATAATCAGGAATGGTTCATTCCGGAAATCAGTGAGAATTTTGACAAAAAATTCTATGCTGCTCTTGATTTCTGGGTGCCTGAAAGAAATGAGATTGGCCATTATCAGATCAACCTGACCCAGGAAGAGATCGAAAAAAGATGTGTGGAATATGAAGAAAAACTGACATTTATCTTATTAAAAGTTGCATTTCTGGCAAAATACAACCTGGTATCTGTACGTGAAATCAATGTCATGAAACCTAAAAACAGGGATGCAAAATTCCATCATGTTGTGGATCTTTTAAACAGTTCTGATTCGGATTTTGCAGCAAAGGAAATTGATGAAGAGAAATATTCTGAAAGTCATTCAGTACTGTTGATGAAATCTGTTAAGTCAATTGATGAATATTTAAATCTTTCGCCATTAATTATTGATACTCATTCTGAGATATTGGATGCCAAGGAAAAATTTGGCATCAAGAAAGACATTTTCATTTACACCAAATTCAGGAATGACCATTTGATGTATGTTGGTACAGAAGTTACAGAG
>CAZGOR010000368.1:0-4218 GCA_964527875.1 uncultured Bacteroides sp.
CCTCGATATTGCTTTAATACGTGTAGAGCAGCTCCATCCTTTCCCATATAAAAAAATCATGTCCATTCATAAAAAATACAAAAATAATCTGTTATCCCTGTGGGTACAGGAAGAACCGGAAAACATGGGACCTTGGCAGCACTTCCAGTGCAGAATGAACGAGATCAAACCAATACCCGTAACAAGATTACCCTCCGGTAGTCCCGCAACAGGATTGTACAAACTCCATGTGATAGGACAAACTGAAATCATTGACAAAGTCTTCAGAAAATGCGATTGTGAATTACAGAATGTTTATTGTGGATTGCAGTGTGTGGTAGGCAAATCAAGAAAGGAAATCCTGAAACAACATCAATATTTCTCCAGGAAATAATTATATACCGATCATTTTTATTACATTTCGATCACAAAAGGACTTATCATGACCATCGAGATAGTAGCCCCCAGTCCGGGTGAATCGATTTCCGAAGTTGAGGTTAGCCAATGGCTGGTTGAAGATGGCGATGTTGTTGAGAAAGACCAGGAAATTGCTGAAATTGAATCCGATAAAGCAACCCTTCCAATTATTGCAGAACAATCCGGAAAGATCAGTATTTTAGTTCAAACGGCTGAAACTGTTTCGGTGGGCACAGTGCTTTGTACAATTGACACAAGTGTAAAGGGCAGCAAAAAGAAGCAAAAGGACAGGGATGCACAACTATCAGCTGAAAAACAAACCACAAAGTCTGCCAGGGAAGATAAGAAGGAGACAACAGCAAAGAAAGAAAAGCCCATCCCGGGAAAGGCTGAAAAGATCAAGATATCACCTGTTGCCCGTAAGATGATGGATGAGCACGAACTTTCCGTTAACGACATTATCAGCGGCCTGAAAAGGATTGGTAAAAAAGAGGCTCAGGCAATCATTTCTGCACGTCAGACAAATGCTTCCCTGCCAGATATCACATCAGCCGAACCATCGCGTGAAGAAGAAAAGATAAAAATGAGCATGCTCAGGAAAAAACTGGGCGAACGTCTTGTTGCTATTAAAAATGAGACGGCCATGCTCACCACTTTTAATGAAGCTGATATGAATGAGGTGGTTCGCCTGCGGAAGACTTACCAGTCAGCATTTGTTGAAAAGCATGGCATCAAACTGGGATTCATGTCTTTCTTTACAAAAGCTGTTACCGAAGCATTGCTGTTGTTCCCACGTGTTAATTCCCGTATTGAAGGAGAAAACATCATCACACCTGAATATTGTGATATCGGGATTGCAGTGCAGACTGATAAAGGATTGGTTGTACCTGTTCTCCGTAATACTGAAACCATGACTTTTGCCCGGATTGAACAAAAGATAATGGAACTGGCCGAAAAAGCACGAATAAACCGGATAAGCATTCCTGAGATGACAGGTGGTACTTTCACAATAACAAACGGAGGTGTATTCGGATCATTGTTGTCGACACCCATCCTGAATCCACCCCAGTCAGCCATCCTTGGAATGCATAATATTGTTGAAAGGCCTGTTGCAATAGACGGCAAGATTGTGATAAGGCCCATGATGTATATCGCTCTTTCTTATGACCACAGGCTCATTGATGGAAAAGAATCTGTAACCTTCCTGGTAAAAGTTAAGGAACTGATTGAAAATCCTGTGAAATTACTATTTAAAGGAGCGGATCCGGAAAAGGTGTTACTGGATATCTGAAAAATTGCATTAATAATTCAAC
The DNA here is from genome assembly GCA_964527875.1 of uncultured Bacteroides sp. Taxonomy (GTDB): domain Bacteria; phylum Bacteroidota; class Bacteroidia; order Bacteroidales; family SM23-62; genus LJUQ01. The sequence continues at coordinate 1,710 of CAZGOR010000368.1, forward strand.
ACTATGGATCAAACCTGCAGTTATCAGTTGAATGCGCCTGATCGTCCTCCAGTAAAACTGGACAGAAAATTCAATGATATCTTTAAATCAGATGAGATATTCAGGTTTCATCGACATTTAAGATGTTATGCTCCTACTCCCCTGGTACCTCTGCCAAAACTGGCCAAAAGCCTTGGAATAAAAGAACTGTATGTCAAAGATGAGTCTAAACGATTAAGGATCAACACTTTTAAAAGCCTTGGTGCCTCTTATGGCATTGCCAAGGTAATTGAAAAACGGAAGAAAGAAAAGTTGACATTCTGTACTGCGACAGACGGGAACCATGGCCGTTCGGTTGCATGGGCAGCCCGTAACTCCAGACAGAAAGCAGTCATTTTTGTACCTAAAAATACAACTGCACTGCGTATTAAAAACATTAAAAAGCATCGTGGCGAAGTTATTGTTGTTGATGGCGATTATGACAAGGCTGTTGCAGCTGCCCGGGAAGAATCAAAGAAAAAAGGTTATATCCTTTTACAGGATAATTCCTGGGAAGGTTATACCGAAATCCCAAAATATATTGCTGCCGGATATAAGACTATGATGACTGAGATGGAGAACAGCCTGCATCCGCCCGAAGCTCCCCTGGTGGATTTTGTATTCCTTCAGGTGGGTAACGGAACATGGGCTTCTTCAGTAGTGGCTTATTACAGGAACAGATACCCCAAAAAAATGCCAACACTCATTTCAGTTGAACCGACAGAATCTGATTGTCTTCTTGAATCTTTTAAAAGAGGTAATATCTCAAAAACAAAAGGAACTCAGCAGACCTCCCTTGTTGGTTTGAACTGTGGAACCCCTTCTCTGCTGGCCTGGGAAATCCTCAGGTACGGAATTGACGTGTTTCTGGCAATACCTGATATTTACGCGATCAAGGCCATGCAAGACCTGTATTATCCATTTAAACGCGACAAACAGATATTCGCCGGGGAATCAGGAGCAGCAGGGTTGGGTGGATTGATCGCCATTGCCTGTGATCCCGGCCTCCAGGAACTGAAAAAACAAATCGGTCTTAACGGAGAATCCCGCGTACTTATCTTTGTGACTGAAGGAGTAACAGATCCGGACGTCTTCGAGGAACTGATCGCAACAGAAGCAGACGTGTTTAAGGCATGATAAATAAGATCGAATCAAGCCGCATGCGGCTTGATTCGATCTTAAAGAATAAGGCCTGCTTCCCTGTATATTTCCAGCAGTTTATCCTTCTCATTCTCCCAGCACAATTCTTTAGATGCTTCCAGAAGACTTTTTTTCCAGATCATTCGTTTTTCATCGTTATTCATCATTTCATTGATGATACCTGCCAGTTTTTTCGGATCATGAGTATCTGACACCATGCCCACTTCATATTTTTCAACGATCTTTTTCATTTCCGGAAGATCTGAAACAAGCACCGGCACACGGGCCTGGATATAATCAAATAATTTATTGGGCAACGCGAAAAAATAATTTTTCCCGATGTTTTCCTCCAGTGATACTGCCAGTGAAGCCTGTGCGGTGTAATATCTGAGTTCAGAAAACGGTTTCCTGCCCATAAACAAAATCCTGTCAGTCATGTTTGTATCCTCCACAAGTTTTTCCAGTTCTTTCCTCAATGGCCCGTCACCAAATATTTGAAACTGAAAATTTCCGAGATACTTCATAGCCCGGATCATAGCCTCGAGACCACGGCCGGGATTCAGGGAGCCCTGGTAAATAATGATTCTGCGAGGGCCACAAGGTAGCAGATCCGGCCTTTTGCGTTTATCATGTTCCTTACGGGGATAATTCCTGATCACTTTAAAATCTGTCCCGTACCGCTCCTTATATTCCCTGGCAATAGATTCCGAAACCGTACAAGCATACCTGATCCCGGGCAATAATAAACGTTCGGTCATAAGCCAGAAATTCCTTACAAATTTTCTTCCGATCAATTCAGGAACCTCTGTAAAATATTCATGACTGTCGAAGACCATAGGCATCTTCCTGAGTTTTGAGACAAGCCAGCATGCCGGTAAAGTGTCCAGGTCATTGGCTGCCAGGATCCCTTTCTTCCTGAACAGCAGGTAGAAAAATAAGCGAAAATTAAAAGATCCGTAAAAAAGAAATCCCCTGTTAAATATTAACCTGAAACGGATGGTTGTATAATCCCTGTCATCAACCGGTTGACTCCCTGAAAACCTTCTGCCGATCAGTTTAACCTGTGCCCCATATTCATGAAGGGTCTGTGCCACCCTGTGAACCCTCTGGTCGGTGACGAGGTCATTGATAACGGTCAGATAAACCCGATAATGCATTTCTTTTTAAAAAATCTTATTAAATATAACTAAATAAATATCGGTTTTATTTTTCAATCATATGCATTGACTAACTGTTTGAGAAGGAACCTCATTTATATCATCATGTGGGTGTTTAAAAAATCCATTAATTTTTTATTTCTCGCAGATATTCGCAGATCCCTGCCTGCGTGCCGAAGCACTTCGGCAGGCAG
>CAZGOR010000369.1:0-4208 GCA_964527875.1 uncultured Bacteroides sp.
AAAGCCCTGGCTTTTTTGTGTGATAAAAGCAGTTGACCTTTTTTATCCTCCTGGCTCTCAACATAAACTTCAACTTTATCTCCAACTTTAAGATCAGGATTATACCTGAATTCATTCAGACTTATAACGCCCTCCGACTTGTATCCGATATTAACAACAACTTCCCTCTTGCTCATTGAAATGACAGTTCCTTCAACAACTTCATTTTCAGCAACAGTAGAAAGTGTCTTATCATAGATTGATTCGTACTTCGCTCTTTCTTCTTCCGAATATGCAGCATCTTCTGTCTTGTAATTTTCCCAATCAAATTCATCAACAGAAACAGTTGTATCATCAGTTTCAGCATCCATAACCTGATCCTGTGAAGATGACTTTTCCGGGGAGGATTTTTCTGTTGTCTCCTCTTTTTTCTCCGGCATTGTGTCTTCTGATTGTTCAGAAATCAATTCCTGAGCATCATCTTGCTCCTGTTGTTGAGATTCAGACTCCGGGCTGCTCTCGGATGGCTCCTGCTTATCAGCATTATCAGCTGATTCTTTATCTTTTTCCTCAGGCTCCTTAATTTCAACCTTTTCAGATTGTTCCTCCATCCCCGTTAAGGATTCTTTCTCTTTTTCAGTCATATAAAAAATAATTAATAATTAGTAAGTTAGACATTATTTTGTGATTTAATTGAGCTGCAAAATTATAATTTTATTCTGAATTGCACTAAAGTTCTGAATAAAATTGACATCTGATAAAATATGAGACCATTTTTTAAATCCGGCAAATACTGATGACTTGATCTGATTATAATTTTAGTACGAAAAGATATATCTTTAAACTCTTTTTTATGGATATGGGCACTGGTTACAGTGCTGTCTTAACCGGGGAATTGATGCAAAAATCAATTATAAATATCAGATTATAAATTAAATAAACTACTTATAGTAATATAATGAAAATAACAATTGTCGGGACTGGATATGTTGGACTGGTTACAGGAACCTGTTTTGCAGAAACAGGTATTGATGTTGTTTGCATTGATGTTGACAAGCAAAAGATCGACAATCTTAAAAAGGGTATTATTCCTATATATGAACCCGGCCTGGAAAAGATGATCGAACGCAATGTCATGCAAAAAAGGCTGAGTTTCTCTACGGATCTTCACTCCGGTTTGCCAGATTCAGATATTATTTTTATTGCGGTGGGAACACCTTCGGATGAAGATAGCAATGCAGACCTGAAGCATGTTCTTGATGTCGCATTGACCATCGGGAAGCGAATTGAGAAATATATTCTCGTTGTGACAAAAAGTACAGTTCCTGTTGGAACAGCCGAAATGGTGCGGACAGCAATCAAAAATGAACTGAAAAAACGCAGCATCAATATTCCTTTTGATGTTGCCTCCAACCCTGAATTTTTAAAGGAGGGGAATGCTATCGAAGATTTTCTAAGGCCCGACAGAATTGTCATAGGTGTTGATTCAGAACGTGCTGAACATATTATGAAAAGACTTTATAAACCTTTTCTTTTGAATGGTCATCCGTTGATCTTTATGGACATTCCTTCTGCTGAACTAACTAAGTATGCCGCTAATTCAATGCTGGCAACAAAGATCAGCTTCATGAATGATATTGCAAACCTGTGCGAAATGGTCAGCGCGGATATCAATATGGTCAGGAGAGGGATAGGATCTGACAGACGTATAGGCAATGAATTTATTTATGCCGGTACAGGTTATGGAGGTTCCTGTTTCCCTAAAGATATCAAGGCACTGATCAAAACAGCTGAAAGTCAGGGTTATTCAATGAAAATACTCAAAGCAGTTGAAGATGTAAATAATAATCAGAAACATGTTCTTTTCAAAAAAATATCCGGGCATTTCAATGGCGACATTAAAGACAGGATCATCACTATCTGGGGGTTATCCTTTAAACCGAATACTGATGATATGAGGGAAGCACCTTCACTGGTCATCATAAATAAATTACTTGAGCAAGGTGCCAGGATCAAAGCTTATGATCCGGTTGCCATGGAGGAATGCCGGAGAAGAATTGGTGATACCATTGAATATAACAAAGACCGTTATGAAGCGTTAATCGATACAGATGCTCTTGTGGTTGTGACCGAGTGGCCTGAATTCAGATTGCCCAATTACAAGGTTATGAGTAAACTGATGAAAAAAAGGGTGATCTTTGATGGAAGGAATATATACGATCCGGCTGAAATGAAAGAAAATGATTTTGTATATTACGGAATAGGCAGAACAAACAGATCAACTCTTTAAATAATTATTTATGAAAAGAATCCTGATTACCGGCGGTGCCGGTTTTATCGGTTCACATCTTTGCGAAAGACTCCTTCAGGAAGGAAACGAAGTAATTTGTCTTGATAATTATTTTACAGGATCAAAAAAAAATATTATCCATTTACAGAAAAAACCTTATTTTGAAATTATCCGGCACGACATAACCATGCCATTTTTCATTGAGGTTGATGAAATATATAATCTTGCCTGTCCGGCATCCCCCGTTCATTACCAGTATAATCCCATCAAAACAATAAAAACGTCCGTGATGGGAACAATTAATATGCTGGGGTTGGCCAAACGGATCAAGGCTAAGATTCTTCAGGCATCAACCAGCGAAGTGTATGGCGATCCGGACATTCATCCCCAACCAGAAGAATATTGGGGAAAAGTCAATCCGATCGGGGTCCGGTCATGCTATGATGAGGGAAAGAGGTGTGCAGAAACCCTTTGTATGGATTACCATCGTCAGAATAATGTGAATGTCAAGATCATAAGAATTTTTAATACATATGGTCCGAGGATGCATCCAAATGATGGCAGGGTAATTTCCAATTTTATTGTTCAGGCACTGCAGGACAAACCGCTGACAGTGTACGGTAGTGGAAATCAAACAAGAAGTTTCCAGTACATTGATGACCTTATTGAAGGTATGATCCGGATGATGAATACACCGGATGATGTGAAAGGACCAATCAATCTGGGTAATCCATCTGAATCGACTATATTGAATATTGCCAACATGATCATCGAGCTGACCGGATCTACCTCTGCCATTGAGTTCAAATCACTGCCACCGGATGACCCTGCTCAAAGAAGACCTGACATTTCTGTCGCAAAACGTGTTTTAAATAACTGGGAACCAAAAGTATCGCTTGAAGATGGTCTAATGAATACAATTGAATATTTCAAAAAAGTTATTAAAAAATGAAAGGTATTATACTGGCCGGAGGTGCCGGCACAAGGTTGTATCCACTCACAAAAAGTATATCTAAACAAATCATACCGGTGTATGACAAACCAATGATCTATTATCCGCTCAGCGTTCTGATGCTTGCCGGGATTCATGAAATATTGATCATTTCAACACCAAAAGACCTTCATCTTTATGAAGATCTCCTGGAAAACGGATCGCAACTGGGAATCAAGATATCTTACGAAGAACAACCCTCTCCCGAGGGATTGGCCCAGGCTTTCCTTATTGGTGAACAATTCCTGGGAAATGACAAAGCATGCCTGATCCTGGGTGATAATATTTTCTACGGACATGGTTTCGGGAAAGTCCTTCTCGATACAGCCAGCCTTGAAGAAGGTGCGATCATCTTCGGTTATTTTGTCAATGATCCTGAAAGATATGGTGTTGTAGAATTTAATAGCAAGGGAGAAGTATTAAGCATTGAAGAAAAACCAAAACAACCTAAAAGTAATTACTCTGTTCCCGGTCTCTACTTTTATGATAATGACGTGGTGGAGAAAGCAAAAACCCTGAGACCATCAGCAAGAGGTGAACTTGAAATAACTGACCTGAACCGTCTTTACCTCGAAGAAAAAAAATTAAAAGTCAAACTCCTCGGCAGGGGAATGGCCTGGCTGGATACAGGCACACATGAAAGCCTCCTGCAAGCATCAAATTTCATTCAGACGATCGAAGAAAGACAGGGATTAAAAATATCCTGTGTCGAAGAAATTGCATATAAACGAGGATATATCACCAAAGAACAACTCATTAAACTGGCCAAACCACTAATGAAAAACCAATACGGCCAGTACCTGATGAATATTGCAGAAGATAAATTCTTTACAATCGATAATTAATCCCAAGCATTATGAAAGTAACCGAAACCTGGCTACCGGGCATATTAATCATTGAACCACAAGTGTATTTCGATCAGAGAGGTTATTTCTTCGAAAGTTATAA
>CAZGOR010000370.1:0-4195 GCA_964527875.1 uncultured Bacteroides sp.
TTGCTAATAGAATGGATCGGGCACAAAATCCGAAGTAATTGTAATCTGAATTATATTTTAACTTTCCTAAAATCAAGTTCATTCTCTGAAGAATAAAAAAATGTTGGGAGCAGATTTAGGATTATTTGCTTATGTTTTATTAGGCCAAGTCTTTAAAGGTATCGGTATTTCAGGTTATTTCTTGGCATTCTTGTTTGCCGGAATGACTTTCTTGGCCATATTTGAAATGGTTCATATAATAATGTTAAAAATAAATCCGTACTGGATATAAATTTGAAAATAATCAAGGTAAAATAACTACTTATATTTTTTATATTAAAAATCATTCTAATCCATTCCATTATGAGAACAATGGACAAGAACCGGAAGTTTAACGGAACTCGTCTTATTGCTATCCTGGCCAATACATTCTGGATGATGGTCATTTCAGCGTCAGTGATGAAACCCTTACAGGCCCAGGAAGTAGAGGGCAAACAGAGGATACTGGTCTTAACGGACATTACCCCAAAGGACCGTGAACCGGACGATTACCAGTCTATGATCCGCCTCCTGGTGCACAGCAATATGTTCGAGATCGAAGGGATTATCTCAACAACATCCTGCTGGTTAAGGGAGGGCCTGTATACTGAGATTCTGTATGATTTAATAGACAAGTATTCTCTGGTAAGGGAGAACCTGCTGAAACATGAATCAGGTTTTCCGGAACCAGATTATCTAAAGAGTATCGTAAGGGAAGGGAATGACGGTTATGGCATGGAAGATGTCAGCATGGAGGAGGAATCCATGGGTTTCCGTCATATCATTGAAGTTGTGGACAGGCCGGATCCACGTCCTGTCTGGGTACTGGTCTGGGGTGGTGCCAACACCCTGGCACAGGCTGTCTATTATCTGGAGAACATCCGCGGACGGCAGACCACAGAAAGGTTCCTTAAGAAGGTCCGGATTTACGAGATCCAGGGACAGGATGATGCAGGTCCATGGATCTGCCACCGGTATCCAGATACCTTTTGGTTACGCTGCCATATGATGAACAAGGGCATGTCTCGCCGTATGGACCGGGATCTTTTTCCGGAGGCATACGGAGGTAATGAGGAGGTTGTTAGTCCCGCCTGGTGGGAAAAGAACATCATGAATAACCATGGTGTGCTGGGAGACGATTATCCAATGGCCAAGTACAAATTTGAAGGTGATTCGCCCTCGTTGTTTTACCTGATGCCGGTGGGATTAAATGATCCAGAGCAACCTTGGCAGGGAAGCTGGGGAGGACGTTTTCAAAAAGAAAAAACAAACAAAGTTAGTGGCGCTGTCGCTAAAAAGGAAATGAACCAGAAGTCTATGAGTTTGTGTAATCCTTACTTCATGTATGCTCCCGGAGGAGATACCTGGGATTATCCGGGAGGGATCAATACTCCTTACGTTGACAATATATTTGCCAGCCTTTTCCGCTGGCGGGAATCCTTCCAGGCTGAGTTTGCAGCCAGGATGGATTGGTGTACAAGGGAATACAATGCAGCCAACCATCCACCGGTGGTAACTTTAATTGGAGATTCTAAACGTTCAGCAGTTTCTGGAGAGGAAGTCATTCTGAATGCTACTGCTTTCGATCCAGACGGTGATAAACTGGATTTTATATGGTTTATGTATCCGGAAGCAGGAACCTATAGGAGAGAATTGAAGTTCCCAAACTACGGTGATTCCCAATTGAAACTAATAGCACCCGAAGTTGAAGGACTTGCTGAGATCCATATTATCCTGCAGGTAACTGATTGTGGTGATCCTGCGCTTACAAGATATAAACGGGTCATACTGGAAGTAAGACCAAAATAATTCTTCTAATGGTTAGCGCCTCATTATATCATAAGCAAAAAAACAACACCTGATGACCATGCATGGGTATTAGTATGGCTCAGGGAAAATTAGCAACACTCAGTTAAGAAGGCTTTAAAGCCGGAGACATTCCATATGTATTACAAGTTCTGCATGGAAACATGGATAGTCTGGAAAGTTCTGGTTGGTCAGGAGAGTTTCAGCAATCCTATCCGGATAAGCGGCCAAATTACTGGGCAGATAAGGAAAATCCACGTGGCTATGTGGCAAAATGGCGTAAAGATATTTTTGAAGACTTTACTAATTGCTGGTTATTGTGCAATATAACAATATAATATGTTCTTTGGATAAATCTGATTGTAACAAGCTACCTCTTATAAACGAATACTCAGGAGAGCAATGCAGGCCACGGATTATTATTCCTTATTCTAATTAGAAGGATGTTGATCACCTGTCTTTTTAATAATAAGTTAAGTAGGGATTTTTACTAAAGTTCATAACTTGTTGAGAGTATTTGAGACGATATTGATTAGGGCGAAGTCCCATTATTTTTTTAAATTGGTTATTGAAATGTGAAAAGCTATTAAATCCGGTTTCAAAACATATTTGTGAAACACTTAAATTATTATCTATAAGCAATTTACATGCATTTCCAATTTTTACTTCATTTAAGAATTTTGTATATGTTTTATTTGTATGGGTTTTGAAAAACCTGCAAAATGCAGTAACACTCATATTAGCTATTTTTGAAGCATCTTCTAAAGAAGGATTTTTTGCATAATTATCCAACATAAACTGGTATACCTTATTCATTCTTTCACAATCATATTTATCTATATATTCTGTATAAGATATGCTTGATAACAAATTGTAATCTCTAATAGTAGCCATCGTTCTTAAAATGGTAAACAGATTAATAATTCTTCCGATTCCATCTATTTCATTATTTAATTTCAGAATTTGTTTTTCCAGTTCTTTCCTTGATTTACCTCTAAAACTAATTCCTCTTTTTGAACGGGATAACAATTCTTTAATATGAATACTGTCAGGTAATTCCCAAAAACCTTCACCTAATAAATTATCTGAAAAATATATAACAATTGCTCTTGATAAAAGATCTGAATCATTCTTGTAATATTCCTCATCACTTCTATAAAGATGTGGAATTTTACCTCCATATAATACGAGATCTCCAGGGCCGAACCTTTCAAAATCATCGCCAACAAATCGCATACCTGTGCCTTCTAAAACCAACATTATTTCGTATTCTGGATGGAAATGCCATGAAGGGAAGAAATGCGCCTCATTTACGTTCATTAGATAAAACGCTGAAGTCTTATGCGGATTTATTATCTTTAATATTGGTTTCATGATTTGATTTTGCTTATCATTGTTTTTTAAACTCAACAAAATCCCTTTAGCAAATCTTCTAAAATTCTAAAATATTATAAATCCCAATATTTTTTTTAATCTCATTCAGAATCAGTTCGAAGTATTTCTTATTTTTTTAGCTATTTCTAATAATCCTGCAACTTTTTTTAATTTCAAAATATTTTATTTGGATCATTTTATACACTAATTCATTGAAGATATATATTCCTCACGATCAATTTAATAGTGTACGTAAATCTTTTTTTAAATATATATCCAAATTAATTTATTAAGATAAAAGACTAATATTAGATTTATAATAATTGTGATGTATTTTAATTGTAAATTATTTTCGTGAATTCATATAGAATTTAAAGGTCAATTTTGATAAACTTACTAAAATAGTTTAATTAATCGCTAATTCTATTTAATCTTTAGGAATTAAAACAAGATACATTTATTCCAAAATAAACAGAACGTTAAAAATTATATTTGAGATAGTTATTGACACGTAGCAAAGTCATTCAAACATAAGTTAATTATCAAATTATCGACCTGCGATGAAAAATGTTTTTTATGTAATGATGAGACTGATAAATATAGATAAGATTGATCAAAATTAATAAATAAGCAATAAAAAACCAAAAATAACTCTCAATTGAAAAAAATAAAAAACTTCAGATGGTGGATTGTTGGATTAATTGCTCTGGCAACAGCGATTAATTATCTTGATAGGCAAAATCTTCCGGTTGCCATAACCGAAATAAAAAAAACAATTCCAATAGATGATGTGCAGTATGGTATGATTATGAGCCTTTTTCTACTGGCTTATGGAACCATGTACGCAGTTGGAGGAAGAATTTTGGATGTACTTGGATCAAGGATAGGCTATGCTATAATGATCATTTGGTGGTCTCTGGCAAATTTAATGCATGGATTTGTCTCCAGTGTTATGGGCCTTGGCATTGCCAGGTTTCTTTTAGGAATCGGTGAAGGA
>CAZGOR010000371.1:0-4170 GCA_964527875.1 uncultured Bacteroides sp.
GCTACCATTATGCAAACCAAAGGTGTAGCATAATGTTTTAGCAGAACAATCCCAAGAACGGAGTGAATCGGGATTAAATTGCTATTTTGCTAAGTCACTTATTGCTAATAATATTACTATAACCATTTAACAATTTAGCCATTTAACCATTCTAATCATTAATACGCGAACAACGGATAATCCCTTATCATCGCATTAACCTTTTCTTTAACCTTCTGAATTGTTTTTTCATTCTCAATGTTCTGAATGACCGTGTCAATCATTTCCACGACAGGTCCCATCAGACTTTCCTTAACACCGCGTGTCGTGATAGCCGGGGTTCCGAGACGGATCCCGGAAGCCTGGAAAGGTGAACGATCATCGAAAGGAACCATGTTTTTATTAATTGTAATATCAGCTTTTACCAATGCATCTTCAGCCATCCGTCCGGTGATATCAGGATATTTTGTCCGAAGGTCAATGAGCATGGAATGATTATCTGTGCCATCTGAGATCACTTTATATCCCATATCGATGAATGCATCTGCCATCACGGCAGCATTTTTCTTTACCTGCAACATATAATTCCTGAAATCATCAGTCAGTGCTTCCATAAATGAAACTGCTTTAGAAGCGATGACATGCTCCAGTGGTCCGCCCTGGGTACCCGGGAATAATGCCGAATCGAGCACCTGTGTCATCATTTTTACTTTTCCTTTCGGGGTGGTCAATCCCCAGGGATTTTCAAAGTCCTTTCCCATCAGGATCATTCCCCCTCTTGGTCCGCGTAATGTTTTATGTGTTGTTGTCGTAACAATGTGACAATACGGAAAGGGCTGATCAAGCAATTGTTTTGCAATAAGCCCTGCCGGATGGGCAATATCAGCCACCAGCAATGCTCCCACAAGGTCTGCAATCTGACGCATTCTTTTATAATCCCAGTCGCGTGAATATGCAGAAGCACCGGCAACGATCATTTTCGGTTTCTCCTTTAATGCAATCTTTTCCATCATATCATAATCCACCCTTCCCGTGTCCGGGTGAACACCATATGCAACAGGCCGGTAAAGGATCCCCGAGTAGTTAACAGGTGAACCATGTGTCAGATGGCCGCCATGCGACAGGTTCAGGCCCAGAAAAGTATCACCGGGTTTCATGACGGCAAGCATCACAGCCGCATTAGCCTGGGCTCCGGAATGAGGCTGAACATTAGCCCAACCGGCATTAAACAGTTCTTTTGCCCGGTCGATAGCCAGCTGTTCAACTTCATCAACCAGCTGGCAACCCCCATAATACCTTTTCCCCGGTAATCCTTCCGCATACTTATTTGTCAGGCATGAACCCATGGCCTCCAATACCTGGTCACTGACAAAATTCTCGGAAGCAATGAGCTCGATGCCATGAAGCTGCCGGTTGTATTCCTTATTAATCAGTTTAAAAACAGTTTGATCTCTTTTCATAAATTGATCATGTTAACAAGTTAGACGATGTAAGCATAAATATAATTATATGAAAACGTGTTGTGCGATTGAATCGGCGATACTGATAATTAGGAATTTGTAAATCCGTCCCCCGATACCTCGGGGAGAGCCCTATAAAAAAATTCTATGATTCAATCACTTAGTTCTTTCAATCGCACAATGCGTTTATATGAAACCTTAAAAATAGATGATTGATTGATTATAAGAAAGTATTTTAAAATTTTAATTTCACAAATAACAAAAAACTTAAAAAATTTTATCTTTGATAATAATTTATATTTATTAACTAAAATTTAATATTATGGATTACAACGTTTTTCAATCATTTGAAGGATTGGGTGCTGGCTTTTGGGTCGCTTACAGTGTGATCATGGTCTTCATGCTCATAGTAATGTGGATCATATTCAGAAAGGCCGGTCAACCAGGCTGGGCAGCTCTGATACCTATTTTTAATCTGCTTGTTTATCTCCGTGTTGCAGGAAGGCCCTGGTGGTGGATTTTTGCATTCCTGCTCCCCATCATCCCGATTGTCGGAGCAATACTATTCCTTGTCGTCCATATTTTTATTCTCTATGGGATTGCAAAGAATTTCGGACAGGGTGCCGGTTATACTGTCGGACTGGTTCTTCTCCCCATTATCTTTTTCCCTATCCTTGCTTTTGGTAAATATGAGTGGTCAGCACAGATTAAATCATAAATTGGTTAATTAGTTATACCACCTACCGATATTTTATATGAATAATGTCCCGGCCTGCCGGGACATTATTCCCTTGATATTCTCTTGAGCATCTCCCTGTAAGCCGAAAAAATCCTTGCACGTGATACAAATCCCAGGTATTTCCCATCTCTGAGTACAGCAATATTATACCTGTGGCTTACCTGAAATTTCCTTGCGACTTCTTCCATTAATTCATCCTGTGATATGGTATATTGCGGCATAAACATCAGGTCTCTTACATGCATTTGGTTGTACATCGTGGGATCAAACATTACATGCCGGATATCATCCATTTTAACAATACCATGAAACCTCCCTTCATCATCAACAACCGGAAAAATATTTCTATGGGCTTTTTTGATAATTTTTACAAGGTCTCCCAGTGTGGCATCCGGATTTACAGTGTTAAAATCGGTCTCGATCAGATCATCTACTTTCATAAGCAGAAGTACATTATGATCCTTATCATGTGTCAAAAGTTCTCCACGTTTTGCCAGCTGAATGGTATATACTGAATTGGGTGTGAAAAACCGTACGGTGGCAAAAGAAATTGTTGAAACGATCATCAAAGGAAAAAATAACTCATATCCGCCGGTGATTTCGGCAATCAGGAAAATGGCTGTCAGGGGTGCGTGAATAACACCTGCTATCAGTCCGGCCATCCCAACAAGAGCGAAATTACTCTCGGAAATATCTACTCCGAAAAGATTTACAATCTTTGCAAAAAATAATCCAAGATTTGATCCGATGAAAAGTGAAGGTGCAAAAATCCCTCCAATACCACCACTCGCGAATGTTACAGAAGTAGCCACAACCTTCAGGACAAGAATAAAAAATAAAATAACGATGCTTGCAATGATACTTTGTGAAAACCTCTCGTAAAGAGTATTTTCAAAAAGATAAGAATAATTCCCGTTCAAACAGTTATTAATGGGTTCATAACCCTCACCATACAATGAAGGCAGCAAAAAAATCAACACCCCCAAAGTAAATCCACCCAATAAAAGTTTTGAATAAGTGCCTCTTATCTTCTCAAAAAACTCAGTTATGAAAATATACATCCTGGTAAAATATACCGACATGAAGCCAGCGAAGATCCCCAGGAGTATATAAATAGGTATTTGGTTCATCAGGAATGGTTCCCTGATCTCAAATGCGTACAGAACATTTTGTCCGAGGAATAGATAAGATGTCAATGCAGCAGTCAGCGAAGCAATTAAAAGTGGAACAAGAGAGGTAAGCGTGAGATCCAGCATGATGACCTCAAGAGCAAATACTATGGCTGCAATTGGCGCCTTGAATATGGCAGCCATCGCTCCGCAACTCGCACACCCCAATAAAAGGATAATTTGTGTATAGTTCATCCTGAAATACCTGCCAAGGTTTGAACCGATTGCCGCTCCGGTAGCAACAGTCGGGCCTTCCAACCCAACAGAACCCCCAAATCCGACTGTAATCGCACTTGTGATAATTGATGAATAAAGGTTATGCCGTGCTAAAATCCCGTTTTTTTTTGAAATGGCATAAAGAACACTCGGGATACCATGTCCAACAGGCCTTTTATTTATGTACTTGATGAAAAGAATAGTCAGCAGGATACCCAGTGCAGGTAATGCAAAATACAAATAATTATAAGGCTGCCCCAATTTATTGGTCAGTATCAATTGAAAGAAGTGAACAAGGTTCTTAATAACTACGGCTGCCAGTCCGGCTCCAAGTCCGATAAGTACGCTGAGAATTAAAATGAATTGTCTCTGTCCAATACTTTTAACCCTCATAACTAAGAACCGCTGATATACCGTCAATCTTTTCATAAACAACAAAAGTAATAAATCATTAGAATAATCAATTCAGCTATTCGTTCACTCTTATGCTCACTGTCCGTTGAAAACTACGGTTTAGCTGAATTGATTTAATTTGTAGTTTTGTTAGTTTATAGCATGGAGCATGGAGCATGGAGCATGGAGCATGGAGCATGGAGCATGGAGCATG
>CAZGOR010000372.1:0-4163 GCA_964527875.1 uncultured Bacteroides sp.
CATCTATATATGAAGGAATATTTCTGTTCAACAAATGGAAAAAAACATTAATGCTTTCAGCACATCTTGAGAAAGAAAATATCAGGGCTCAGTTTGAGGCTTTAAAGAACCAGGTAAATCCTCATTTTCTATTCAACAGCCTGAGTATTCTGGCATCTCTCATTCCAAAAGATGCCGGTAAAGCCCTTGAGTTTGTTAATGAATTTTCAAAGATATACAGGTATGTGCTTGATATAAAAGACCAAACTGCCATTGAACTCGGGGAGGAATTGAAATTCGTGAAGTCATTTATATACCTTCAGAAAATACGGTTCGGTAATAACCTGAACCTTAATATACAAATCGATCCATGCAGGATGGCCGGTCTTATCCTGCCACTCTCTGTCCAGATGTTAATTGAAAATGCGATCAAACACAATGAGATATCCGATATTCAACCACTAGCCATAAACATAACAAATAACGATAAGTCTCTGATCATAAAAAATAACCTGCAGCCGGTAATACATGACGAATTCTCCTCAAAGACCGGATTATTGAACCTTAAAGAAAGGTATCAGTTCCTGTCTGATCTGGAACCGGTTTTCTATATTAAAAAGAATGAATTTATTGCTGAATTACCCTTTCTTGACAACGGGTTAAAGAAAAAACTTAATTAAGCGATAATACAACATATAAACCCATGGAAGTAGTTATCATCGAAGATGAAAAGATCACGGCAGAAAGACTAATACAACTGCTTCACAAGATTGATCATTCAATCAATATTATGGCCATTATCGGGACAGTCAGAGAGGCTGTTGACTGGCTCAGCCATCACCATCCCGATCTGATCTTTCTTGACATACATTTATCAGATGGTTCATGTTTCAGGATATTTGAGCAGATTGAAATAAAAACACCTGTTATTTTTACAACGGCATATGATCAATATACACTGGAAGCATTTAAAGTAAACAGTATCGATTATCTGTTAAAACCGGTCGATATTAATGAATTATCGCGTAGTATCAGAAAATTCAGGGAATTATATGGAAAAAAGACTTTTAATGCTGCCGATTTAATAACACTGATCGAAAAGCTTGATAATAAGCGAGGTCAATATAAAAAAAGGTTTATCATCAATATTGGCAGGAAGATAAAAATCATTAACACGAAAGATATTGCCTACTTCTATGCTTTTGAGAAAAACGTGTTTATTTGTACAAGCAGCAATCAGCATATTGCCACTGACCAATCCCTTGAAAAACTGGAAAAGCTGGTCGATCCCGTTTGTTTTTTCAGGATTAACAGGAAATTTATCGTGAATATTGATTGCATAAAAAATATTTTTTCATTGTCAAAAAGCAGGATCAGGGTAGATCTGAATCCTCCGGCAGATGAAGATGTGATTATCAGCTACGAACGTTCCGGGAATTTTAAAAAGTGGTTGAATCAGTGACCAGGATAAAAAACTGAGCCTGATGAGGAATACGATATTATCAAAGATTGATCCGGGAACATTCATACGTAAAGAACGTATTCATACAGGGAGCATAAATATAATTCCCATGTGAGATTTTTTTTCCATTAAAAATAATTTGATTAAATTTAAATGAACAAACCTAAGTTGCTGATTACAGGTTACAATTAACAACTTGATGTATTATAAACCGGAGTATGTATTTATTTATAATGAATTTATACCCTATTTGTCATTAAACATTTTAATTACAATACATTGATATTTAACAACATGTAACTTGCAACCTGTAACTTTTTAACTGTTTCCTGAGTTAATAAACATCAAATAATCTCAGCACTTTTATCGAATTAAAAAGAAACGTTAAAATGAGAAGAATAATCATTTATTTATTCATGGTGCTTTTTTTAATGCCTGCCTGCAGCAGTTCAAAACGATTATATGGTCAAAAAAGAGGTTTGATGATCCTGGATAATCGGGATTTACCAAAAAATAAGAAATATTTTGAAAGATCCAGGAAATATAAAAAGAGCAAGAGACGAATTACAAAAAGAAGAAGATAATATCATGAAAACCAAACTGACTTTCATTTTTATTCTGGTTTGCTCTGTTTGTGCAGCCCGTATGCAGGATTCTCTTATGAACGTACGGGGATTTTGTATCGAAGCTCCGCGGCCTGAACAACTGCAGCAATTTCTGACTTTTATGGAAAACGACCTGGCTGCGAACGGTATCAATACTCTCGTTCTCAGGGTCGACTATAACTATGAGTATGAATCATACCCGAACCTGAGGGATGAAGAGGCGCTTTCAAAGCAGGAAGTGAAACAACTGGTTCAAACTGCACGGGAAAACAATATTCGCCTTATTCCACAAATTAATTTACTCGGTCATCAATCATGGGCTGAAAGTATCGGCAACCTGTTAAGGGAATACCCGGAATTTGATGAGACACCTTCGGTAACAATGCCTGAAAAGTATGAATGGCCAAATGAAGATGGCTTATATTGTAAAAGCTACTGTCCCCTGCATCCGGAAGTCCATAAAATGGTCTTTGCCCTTATTGATGAGATCATGGAAGCTTTTGAGACGGATGCTTTTCATGCCGGGATGGATGAAGTATTCTACATAGGGGAGGAGGAGTGCCCGAGATGCAAGGGAAAAAACAAAGCGGAACTTTTTGCCGGGGAAGTAACATTGATCAGAAACCATCTTGCTGCCAAAAACCGGGAACTGTGGATCTGGGGCGACAGGCTGCTGGATGGAAAGACAACCGGACTGGGAATGTGGGAGGCCAGTGTAAACAATACTTTTACAGCCATCGACATGATCCCTAAAGATGTGGTAATCTGTGACTGGCATTATGAAAGGGCCGAACCTACCGCCGTGATATTTGCACTGAAAGGATTCCGTGTTATCGCCTGTCCCTGGAACAAACCGGAAGTCACCAGGGCACAGCTGGAACTTATAGATACCTTCCGGCAGAACAGTAATGATCTGTTAAAGGGACGCTTCCTCGGTGTTATGCAAACAATTTGGAGCCCGCCAGGCAGATTCCTTGACCTGTACTATGGTGAAAGATCAAATGACAGGGCAATGGGATCAGTCGACAGTTTTAATGAAATGATACGGTACTACAAAAACGGGAAATGAGCTCCACTTCCTGTTACCTTGTAAAATCAAACAAATTAAAAATTATGAATACACAAAACAAATGGAAAGGACAGTTAAGTCGCCGCAGATTTATCGGGTATACAGCAGCTGCGGCAGCATATTCATTTTTACCCCGTATTGTCACGGGAAAAACTTTTAGATCCGGATTAATAAAACCTGATTCTACCTTCGGGGGTGTTCCGATCGGAGCTATTACTTATAGTTTTCGGAGCCTTTCCGGTACAAACGCCGAGGATACACTGGATTACCTGCTTCAATGCGGATTAAGCCATTGTGAACTAATGTCAGGACCGGTTGAGGAATCAGCAGGAGCTCCAACTTTTAATATGAGGGAAATAATAGCAGAGTTTATGCCGGAGCGTCCACAGGAGCAAGGGGAAGCTGCTCCGGGTGGCGAACAGGACAGTGTTGCGGAAGGCAGCCGTCAGCGTCAGAGATTTCAGATGCCCCCGGGTGCAAGGGAAGCGATTGAAGAAAAGCGGAAAGAGATCACCGAATGGAGAGAAAACCTTACCTCAATGGATAAATTCAGAGAGATCCGTGATATGTACAATAAAGCCGGTGTAAATATTCATATCGTAAAATTTGATAATATCGGGGCTGATTCAGTATCTCCCGAAGAACATGAATATATGTTCAATGTTGCAAAAACTCTGGGAGCCAAAGGCATAACTACCGAATTAGATGAAATGAAGGCTAAAAAATTAGCGCCACTGGCACAAAAGCATGGGATTGCTATCGGGTTCCATAACCATACACAATTAACCCCGACCACCTATTCCGAAGGACCTTATTTTTCATTCGGTAAATCTATCATGGCTAATCTTGATATCGGTCATTATGCTGCAGGAACCGGCCAGTCTCCATTACCACTGGTAAAGGAACTGGCGGAACAGAAACGCCTGCTCAGTATCCATTTGAAGGACCGTACTTTTGAGGGAGATACAGTTCCTTTCGGAGAAGGAGATGCCCGGGTTGCGGAAATCCTTCAGTTAATCAAGAAAAACAAGTGGAATATCAATTGTGA